>VDHG01000110.1 GCA_006228005.1 Testudinibacter crocodili | reverse complement strand
TCACCATCTGGCATGATATTATCTAGATTGTCATAAAAATAACCAAACCTTGACATCACAGCCTCTTTAAAGAGCTCTTCTCCATCAAGAATATCACTATTTTCATAATAAAATTCATCTTCAGAAAATTGCAACAGCCCTGCCATATATTCAACTATTAAATTTATCGTCCAACCAGTGCCAAGTGCTGGATATATTTTTTCTTGAAAAATTAAATTAAAAGCACCATATAAAAAAGAGTTGTCTTTTTCAAGTATATCTATATGTACTAAAAAATTCTTATCAGGAAATTCATCATATCCAAAAATCATTTATTTTCGCCTTCTAATCTTTTTATTTCTCTATTAAATTTTTTAAGCTCTCTATTTTGGACATTGGTGATTTTGTCCACTGGCGCTTAGCTGCCCAGCATAAAATCATTGTTTAATGTTTCATCAATTATTTTTATGGGAAATTCGGTAATGAAAATATAATTTTCTCCACGGTGCCCTTTGGATATCTAATCTCATTAAAGCTATTTTCATTATCAAAGCTATAAAAAAGCCTTTCGCTATCACCAGAATATCCCATACATAGTCCCAATTGAGTGTGTCCTCCACCTAACTCTGTGACTTCTATTGCAAAAACATCTTTTAATGCCAATTCACCCCATTCATTAGCATTAAAATTTTTTTCTCCAAACTCCCCATTTTTTGTTATTCCTGCTGGATAGTATTTATTAATAAATGAATCTTTTAAATTGGAAAAAACTATTTGTAGAGTATAAATTTCATCATTTTCAACGGGATATATAATATCCCCTATTAAAATTTTTATTTTCCCAAAATACCATCCATGATCAATTTCATCACATGACCAAAAAAAACCAAAATCATTTGTTTCATTGATTAACTTATTCATAATTATCCCTTATTTTAAGTTCTGATTACGCTTCTGATCCGGATATAGCCTTTTTAAGCTAGACTTTTGGCGATTAGTTAATACTAATGGGTTACTTTTATCTGACGTAGAACCAGCCCAATGCCAACTTTGCCCAGCACTATCTCCCATAAACCTATGAATGTTACCATTTAAATCAATTGTAAATCTTTGCTTTTCTACTTGTACTGATTTTTCAAATAAAGCAAAAGAGTTTTTAGGTTCAATTCCTGCATTAGGTCGATTTCCTGCACCACCTTGAGTATGTTTAGGATTCGATTGATAAATTAGACCATTACCAGCCGCTATTGGTTCAGGGTGAGGTATCGCCGAAGTTTTCTTGATAATTCTAACATTACCAAAATTCGAACCGAGTGTTCCCGGCTCTACAATCACCTCATACTGCGCTAACGATTTAGCTTTATTAAGGATGCCTTGGGGGTTAATTTTAACGCCGGATAGCGCTCCCGCTATAGTATATCCTGCAAGGGTATAGCTCGCTAACTCTTCTGATTCCTCCTGATTAAACCCATAATTTTTATAACCCTCCACATATCCCTCATACATAACTCGGGCAATATTTGCTTCAGGTGTTGTACTATTCAACAAGTCGGCAATTTCCTGATAGCCTTGTTGTTTTTCTTTTGGCAAATGATAAGTTAGTGCCGTATAGGTTTCTTTTGCTGCAATCGCATCTTTCCTTGCCTCTGCACATTCTGCACTATATGCACTTCTACAAGCATCAAATAATGCTTTGTTTGTCGCCAAGTCTTCCTGAATGAGCTCATCTAATCGTTCCCTGCCTTTTTCTGTTAACTCACCTTTTGCTAACTGATTTAACAAATATGTTTTTTCTTGGTGTTTAGCGCTGTTTAAATAATTATTCTCAACCGCACTTTCCGCTATCGCTTGCCCTGTTGCCGCATTAACAACTGTAGTTGTGCTATCCGTAGCTGTTCCGTCCGTTTGCGCTGTTATCGTTGCTGCCAATGCACCTGTCAGGCTACTGAGGCTTGAGATATTTTGCCGCTCCCGTTCGTCCAATTCGCTTGCGCTTTTGCCGTAAATAGTCTTGGCAAGCAGTTCTGCTGTCACTTCCCCCGTTATCGCTGCCGCCGCACCGCCCAACGCACTGCCGCCGTTAACTTGCGCCTCTACCGCACCTAAGATACCATGAAGAATTAGGTTGGTGGTTTTGTCCACCTTGCCGTTTTCGTCTGTGGTCGCATCCTTAATCGCTTGGTTTGCCAGTGGAGAAAGGGCGGTTGCCGTCAACTGTGCCGTGCTACCGTTGGCTATCGCCAAGGTGATAACCTTGGTTGCCGTGTCAACCGCTCGGTTATAGCTGCCACCGGTACCCCATGCTTTTGCCTCACTGTCGGCTTGTTCATAGGCGACAACCGCTTGCTCATAAGCCGCTTGATTACCGCTGTTTTGTGCCTGTTCTAAAGCTTGAGCTGCTTGTACTTTTGCTGCCTCTGCTGCTTTTCTTTGTTGGGCGCTGTAGGCACTCACGCCCGAGCTGATGTCCGCAACCGCACTTTGCATGGCTTTTTGCGTAGCAAGTGTTGTGTTGATGTCTTTTGGTTTTTCAGTCTGTGCGTTGCCTTTGCTGCTGTCGCTGTTAATCCCCAATGCTGCCGCCGTCGTTTGAATCGGGCTGCTGTCTTTGTTTAAGATTATCGTACCTTCACTCAGCGTGGCTTGGGTTGTGCTGTTATCTCGGGTTTTGCTGACCATCGGCAAGCCGCCCGTCGGGCTGAAATCCGTCACTCGTTCCGGCTCGCCTTTGTCGTTTTTGATTACCTTGCCGTTTTCGTCCTTGTTCAAGTCCGAACTTGCGCTCACCCCAATGCTCGCACTCACCGCCTTGCTATCACTACGGTTTTCAATGTCGTTGAAGGTCAGTGTGTTGGTGACAAGACGGTTTTTGTCAGTTTGAGTACCGGTGATGGCACCGCCGTTCAAGTGAACATTATTCGCTTCCACATCATAGTGTTCTTCGGCAAACAAACCGCTTTGTTGATTGACTTGGTTGCGGTTGGCACTGCCTTGCTGTGCGCTTGCATTGGCACTCGCCTCCCAAGCCGTGCCGAACGACACCTGCACCCGTCCGCCAACACCGCTAGCACTGCTGTGTTGCTGTTCGCTGTCTTGCAAGCTATTAATCGTCAGGTCGCCGCCAATCTTGGTGGTGATTACCTTACCGCGCACTTCAGCGCCGCTCAACGTGGTGTCACCACCACTGATAAGATTAACCTTGTCCGCATCCAGTAGCGTGTTATGGTAGGAGGTGCCTTCACCTTGTTGCTGACTGCGGTTATAACCGGCTTCAACATAAGCATAGACCCCCGTTTGTCCGCCAACGGAATAACCCACGCCCACTTGCGCACCACTGCTGCGTTGGCTGCTTTGCTGTTGATAGCTGTCTACCCCGGCACTCAGCAATATCTTATCCGCCGCATTCAGCTCAATCGTACCGCCCGACGTGCGCTTGCCCTCACTGTCTCGGGTGGTAATAGTGGTGTAGGTCGCATCAATATTGCCACTACGTGCCGTCAAGTTGACACCCTGAGCCCCATTGAGATGGTTGCCGACCGCACTTTCGCTATGACGATAGCTGTCGCTTTTCGACCGGCTGAAACCAACACCAACTTCGCCTTTTATCAGATAGCCCTTATCCGATAAGCCCTGGTAGCTGCTGTAACCTTTCGCCGCCAGTGCCGCACCTTGCAGTGCATTTAAGCGGTCGTTGGATTTGTCGCTGCGCACCAAGGCTTCAGTCTGTTGTACCAAGTCAATCAACGGAGAACTGACTTTGGCAAAAGCACCGATTTTGCTGTCACGACTTGCCTCACGATGTTGTTGTACGTTAGTCGCTTGGCTGAACGTGAGGCTTTCTGCGCTAATATCCAGCCGTCCGTTGTTCGCCATCACATCACTTGCCGTTTGCCGGTAATCCCGAGCGGCATTTAAATTGACACTGCCTTGCAAACTGCCCAAGGTGGTTCCTTTGTTCGCCAATTCGTTTGATTGTGAACTTTCGCTGTTACGATAAAAACCGGCAAAACGTTCGGTGTCGGAAATAACCGCTTTGCCTATCCCTTTGCCTCGGTCTTCTGATTGTTGTCGCTGCCACGCTTCCGTTGTCGTCAACAACAGGTCGCGTCCTGCTGCAACATTGATGTCTCCTTGCGCCACCACGTCGCTGCCCACCAAGGTAACATCACCACGTTCAGTCGCCACTTCAAGCTGACCGCCACTCGACAAACTGCTCACTTGTGCCCGACTGACTTCTCCACTATCTTGGCGCCGGTTGTCATATTTTATCGCTTCCAATGTCGTGGCGCCGTCATAACCACGCCCTCGCTGTTGCTTATCTCCCTGTTGACGAGTCAGATCTTTCGCAACATCGAAGATAATGTCGTCTTTTGCTGCAAAACGCATATCCGCTTCCGAACTGAATTTCGCCCCTTGACTCAAGATGCTGCCTTTGTCCGCTATCACCGTTAGCTTACCGCCAGCATTGAGTTCACTCACTACCGCACGTTGTTGGCTGCCTTGCTGTTGTTGCGATTGACGTTGTGAGGTAGCAAAACCCGTCACCGGCTTCATTAACCGCAGGGTGGTTTCCGCAACCGCTATGCCGTGCGCCGTTGCCGTACCAACCACGCTTTTACCGTTTCCGCCTTGCAGTGATTGTTCACCCATACTGTCTTGATAAGTCTGCTTGGCGACCTCAAGTGGGTTATACATCACTTGCACCCCAATACCACTGTGTTTGCTCTGTTGCTGTATCTGCTGTTCACTATTTTCCGTCATCGCAGTGAAGTTCACTTCACTGCCCTGCACCGTCATATCCCCACCCGAAGCTAAAGCCGATGCAGCAATGTCGACCTTCTCACCCGCTTCAATGCGAAGATTGCCCTGTGTAGCTTGAACCAAAGTGGCATTCAACGTTGTCGATTGCCCCGTGCTATCCGTTGAAGACTGCGCTTTTTGATGCCCTACCGTCGCCACACCATTTTTCAGCGAAGCGCTAAAGCCGGATTTTTTATTTTTCTCTTCATAATGATGGTTATACCGGTTTTCTGATGCTTCAATCTGAATGTTATCTTTAGCCAAGAGAGTAATATTATTTTCAGCTATCAGATTGCTACCAACAATATGCAGGTTACCTGCTCGAAGATTGATCTCTTTCCCTTGTAATTGTGAACCGTTTTGCTCAGTACGTGTTTGTTGTGAATGCGTTGTTTTGCTACCTTTACTGAACGTACTGCGATATTTAGTGTGGTGGTATTCTTCAAAGTCCAAATTAGATTCACGGGTGCCGAGCATCAGATTATTATTTGCAACTACATTCAGTTTGTCTTGAGCCGATAAGTGCGCACCTTCACTGGTCAGATTTTTCGCTTGTAGTTGTACTACACCACCGCCACTAACGCGGCTATTCACCGCCTCCGTCACTGTCTCTCTGCGACGATTGTCGCTATTTCCACCCAGCGCTTCATGATAACCAACATCAAGGGTATCCAAGAGCAGATTATTTTTTACATCAAGCAGAGTGACACCTTCACCTTGATTGATAATATCCGCCCCTGTAACTTGCAAATTATGGGCTGAAAGTGTCAATTTGCCATCAGGGTCACGCACATAGAAAACCGCTTTGCGATCCAGCACCGTATCACGGCGCTCAAATCCAGACCGCTGTACACGGCTTTCTCGCACGGTAGATTGATGCTGGATATCGCCATCCACCTTAATTTGCAAAACCTTATCCGCATCAATTTGCCCGCCTATATTACTTAATGCGGATGCATCAAGTGCGGTCAGACGGGAGCTTATCCTTCCGCCCAGATTTTTAATGTTTTCCTGATTGAGGTTGACCAGCTCTCTGCCGGCTATTGTGCCGCTATTGATGAGTTCGGCACCGTTGGTGACAACCTGATTGCCGCTCAATAATGCACCACGCCCGTCAACATCGCCCTTTCGCGCTAGCACATACACTTTGGGTACTAATACCGATACAGTTTCACCTGAATCCAACCGTACCGACTGGCTTTCTAGCCACACTATATCGGAGGTAAGCTGGGCGATTTGTGCCTCGCTCAAACTCACACCCAATGCTAGATTAAACTTATTCGCAAACGTGATGCCGTTATCCATTAACGCCTTATACTGGCTTTCATTATCACTATAGCCACTTAAATAACGATATCCGGTTAATTGGTTAATCTGCTCATTCACCAGTTTCTGCTCATAAAATCCATCCCCTAGTCGTTTCTGTACCCTGTCCGGATCGTGGCGCAACGTATTGAACATATGATCGGAGCTGAGCCATTGCTTATACTGCGCAAAAGCCGGATCGGTTTCCACTAAGATATGGCTTTGTGTGTTTGGATTGACTTTATATAATGCCGAAGTCGGCAGGTGAGTGTCTATCTCAATAAAACGAACATGATCGTTTAAGGTTTTAACTGCAGATGGCTTTTCCTCTCCCATGGCAAAAGGGGTAAATTCCGCTATATTTGGCTGTAGATGGCTATCCGAAGAGAAAACATCCATCGTTTTCTCCATAGCGACCTGCTTTTGCTCTACTTTGGTGAGATAAACAGGAATAGTTGTTGCTTCGGTTTTTAACAAGCCATTGGAGACATACGTTATATTATCCCGTTTATATTTAGTTTTACCGCTACTTGTTTTACCATTTTTGATTTCTCGACTATAGATTTTACTGCCATAATCTTCGGTGACACGGGTTCCTGATTCATTGTTATTGCGAATCTTATCTGTCACTCCATGCATGGTGCCACCTGCAAGTACATGACTTTTATCATTTAAAAATGAGCTACCGCTGAATAACATATTACTACTAGACAATATTTTGCCCGGAAGACTGGAAATGACCACATCTTCTTTTATAATTTGCTTATCAACCTTGATATCATAGTAGTCTTTATATTCCTTATATCCTGCGCCTTTTTCGGTAACATATTTTTGATTATGTTGTTCAATGTCTCGCGACAACTGCTCAAAAGCCAATGTGTTTTTTTCAACCCACTGTAAATAATAAGGCTTAATCTCATGGTCAAATTTTTCTTTGTTACTCAAATAAACACTATAGTCAATATCATACTGGCGTTTTTTCTGCTCATATTCGGCTAATAACTGCTTGTAACGACGCTCTGATCCCCTTTTGACTGGCTTCATCGGTTCAATAGGGGCAATCGGAGCTTTAGCATTAACGAGGTGGCGAGTAAGCGTATCATCTGCTTCAGGCGTAATATTAAAATAGCGCCACGCTGGATCGGTTGGGAAATAATAGGAATGAGGCTCAAAATCACACTGGTTTGCTAGCGATTTGCACTGATTGACCTGTGGTAAGATAAAGGATTGTACGTCACCATTTTCCGGTTTTGTCACCGTATCTTGCTGACGCCAAATTAATTGGCTTTTTCCCCTCACTCCTGATGTCATCTGCAAAAGATCATAAGCAATTCTCAAATCTTTTTCAGCATAATCTCTAGGGACAATATAGTGCCAGTTGCGCACTTGTTCTCCGACAGTTTGCATTTCTGTTTTATAAAAAGCATTGGTATTCTCAATGTGATGAATCGCTAATCCCATTGCACCGTTACTTTCAATCACCGCACTTTGATTATAAAGATGATCGGTTTTACCGGTAGCATGGTTTTGCTCATCTAATGTTCGACCAAATAACAACTCGCCATCACTGTAGATCATGGCACTGCCGTTCATATTTGGCACATAAGTGTCATTTTGGTTATAAATTGTTCCAACCCCGAGATCTAAGCGTTTTCTAGCGGCAATGACGGCGCCGGCGTGTTTGCCATTCACGACCTCGTCGTGGTTTTTTAACTGCTCGGCTTGCAACGCAATACTATCACCATAAATCCGCCCCGTACCCACGTTGTCAATAAGATTGGCTTTAAGCAATGTCAACGAGGAACCATCCTTGCGAAAACTGTTAATCAATCCTCGATTGATAATCTGCTTACCTGCGATGAGCTCCACATCGCCGGCACTCATTTGCCCAGTAGCCCGGTTTTCGATCTGCTGCGCATGCAATCCTAACTGATGACCAGCCTGCATCAAACTATTATTGACCACATTACCCGCTATTTTAAAATTAAAACTGCCTTTAGCATATATCGCCGTGTCAGCCGTAAAGTCTTCTTTTAAGGTAATATTAAGATCACCACCGCTCTTTATATCTCCATCACCGCTCAGCTGTGTCGCCTCAATCTCCAATAAATTAACCGCGTGAATCTTACCCGCACGATTATCAATCGACACCTCATTTCCCTGTAAAGCAGCGGTATTTAAGGAGGATAAAATACCCTCTTGGTTATTGAGATAATCCGCCGTCGTCATTGATAAGTGATGGATAGCATAAATTCCGCCTTTTTGGTTTTCTGCATTCTTGAGCTGAAGCTCAATCGTACCGGCGATAATCCCCTGTGTAATTTTGCCACCTTCTATTAAAGGCTCGGTTGCTGTACCTTGGTTTAACAGAGTATCGAGCTGCAAGGTT
This sequence comes from Testudinibacter crocodili, assembly GCA_006228005.1. Classification (GTDB taxonomy): domain Bacteria; phylum Pseudomonadota; class Gammaproteobacteria; order Enterobacterales; family Pasteurellaceae; genus Chelonobacter. The sequence goes on along the minus strand of VDHG01000110.1, from coordinate 21,695 downwards.
AATTTTTTCGTAACCTGTATCAGCGAACCGGTCTGTGATTGATGACGATTATCTAGCACTCGTCCAATAATATGCAAATCTTCACCCGCATCCAGAGCCCCTTGCTGATTATTAAGCGCATCGATATTCAGTATGCTATCACCACCACTTAATAATGTTCCTTGTTGATTATCTAATATAGGTACCGTCACCGATAATTGCTGTCCGGCACTGATTTCACCTTGCCGATTATCAATCTGTGTCAGAATATCAAGATTAGCACTGTGCTGTTTAGAGCCTATATTGCCACCAACATTGTCAATAGCCTCACTTGTTATTCGTAAATGATGTTCACTAACAATATTACCTTGTCGATTATTTAATGGCTTACGACTTGAAATTTCACTGTTTTGACCTGCAAATAGTGTCCCTTGCAGATTGTTAAACACTGAAACATCCAATTTGATATTTCCGGCAGTTGTTATTTTTCCTTTAGTATTATTTAACGACTCACTTAACAATAATTGAAAATCTGTTGTGCCTCGCTGAATCCAACTACCACCGGTATTATCCAGTCTGTCGGCTTGCACCTTAAAATGTGCAGCGTTTAAATGGGCATTTTGGGTTAAAAGTGCGCTCGGGGTGGTAAACGTAGTCGTATCTTCACTGTACAAGCGGCTGTTGCCTGCTTGAATATCACCGCCGGCTGCCGTCATACTCACTTGGTTGGCAGCGGTTTGGCTGTGGCGGATATCGACATCACGTGCATTAACTGTGATGTGTCCCGAGGCGAGATTCTGCCCCTGCGCCACCGCACTTTGCTCGGCGTTTAAGTTCAGGCTTTTGCCGTTGGCACTGTGTGAATTAAGCACTGGCTGTTCGCCGTGCTCACCATTGATAAATTTAACCCCGGCAGCCAACGTAGCAGAGCGAGTTGCCACAATCTGCTTGGCTTGATAGTCAATATTCCCCTCGGCAAAGGTTTGCCCTTGTTGCGCTATCTTGCCGTTCGCTTGCAACCGCACTTTGCCTTTAGCTTGCGCCTCGCCCTTGGCTATCACACTGCCGTGTTGTTGAATACCTTGGGTTCGGCTTTGCATTTGCACATCGCCCTGTTGCGCATATACCGTGCCGCGGTTTTCCAACTGCTGTTTGGCGCTGGCGTTGACGGCTTGTTGTGCGCCAACAAAACCGGTGTTGACAATCTGCCCCTGTGAGTCAATCTGCACATTGCCTTGGGTGGCGCCGATATGTCCGGCGTTGCGCACGCCTAAGCCGTCTTCCGTGCCGACCAGATGGATTTTGCCGGCATACATCCCACCCAATTCGGAGACATCCACCGCATAGCGCACGTTTTCCGGTGCCGCCGTTGGGTTCGGCGCTGTGTTACCGCCGGTGTGCAAAATTTCAACGGTTTGATTATCACCAGAGACCTTATTCTTGCCCGTGGTCACTTTCAGTTCTTTTGCCCAAATACCGGCATTGATTTCGGCTTCTCGCGCAATAATATCGGTGTAATCCGAGCTTGAGCTGTCCATGCCTAGACCAGAGACCGTCACCTTGCCCTGTTCAACTTGATAGCCTTTCACCATCCCGTTTTCCAGTTCCACTTTGCCCGTGGTCAAGGTAGTGCGATTGGCATTAATCGTGCCACAGCCTTGGCATTCAATGCCTGAGGGGTTGGCGATAATCACCTCCGCTCGTTGTCCTGCCACTTCTACATAGCCGTGCAATCGGCTAAGGTCGGCAGAATTGACCTGATTGACAATCACCCGTGCTTCGCCGGTCGCCAAATAGGGATTGCCCTGCACCCAACCGCCTTGTTGGGTTTGCGCATTGGTGCGGCTGTTGTTGAGGATAGCGCCCTGATTGGCCACATCGAATTGGCTATAGCTGTTTTTTGATACCCCTTGGGCACTGGGGGTTTGGATATTGACTTGCGGCACACCGTTGGCGGTTTGCAGAATAATCGCCTGTTCGTTTTTCGGTGCGCTTTGGTCGGCACGAATTTGCATGTCATTGGCACTCGCCGTGGCACAAAACAGTAAACCCAACAGGCTGAACAAGCTGGCATTGACCGCACTGAGCTGCCAGCCTTGGCTTAAAAAAGTCAGCGGCTTTTGTTCTGAGACAACCTGCCCGCCTTCGCCTTTGGCTTTGCCCTCGCGGGTGACAATTTCAGAGACCACAACCAAACGTTGTTGGGTTTTGCTGAAAATCAGGCGGTAGAGATGCTTGTTCATGGGGTGTTCCTTTTACTTTCTGTGTCTATTTTAAATCTATTTTGAATTTATTTATGGCTATTGAATTAAAACTGATAACTCAGATTAAAACCAGTGGTCACATGGCTGGTGCGAAAGCCCTGTGGTTTGTGAATCGGGGTGCCGACAAAATAGTCATAGTTCAGCCCCCACAGATTGCCACGCAGCCCTAGCGCACTGCCCACCAAATGACGCCCTAACCGTTGCTTGGTGCCCCGTCCCCGTATCACGCCTTTGTCGAGGGCGAGGTACAGCTCATGCCCGCTTGCCATCACATTCCATGCCAATTCATTGCGCCACAACCAACCTCGGTCACCGGATAGCGTCAACTCGCCGTCAAAACCACGCACGGTGTAACGTCCGCCGATACTGAAGCGGTCTTGCTGGATGAGCGGGGTCTTATTCCATTGTGCCCGCCAACCGGTGATATAACGCCACGGCTGCTCCCCCAGCGCAAACGGCAGGATTAAATTGATATCCGCATTGATGATTTTGGGGCGTGATGTGCCTTCGCCATACGCCTCTTCCGGCGCAGCCAGTGAGCGGTTGGCGCCAGTGCCCCGTTTGTAATTGAGGCTGATATCTAAGGTTGCCTTGCCGATATACGCTTTGTGCTGGATGCCGATTTGCCAACCTGCCATGCGGCGACGCTGCACATCGACTTCAGCATCATCAATGTAGTTCGCCGAACGTCGGTGCCACACGCCAAGACTAGCCGTGGTTTTGTGCTGTTGGTCACGATAGAGTAAACGCGAAAGGGTGGCGCTCATGGTGGTGGTTTCACCGGCATAACGATAGTTGGTAAATGCGCCGAATACCTGCTGGTGATAATCCTGCTGTGAGCCCGACACGCTCAGCATCCAGTTTTTCCACGGCACGCCGTAATACAGACTGATATTTTTACTGCCCCGTTGTCCGTTATCATCACTATCACGCTTAAAACTGCGGGTAAACGCGGTGTAAAACAGGTCATTGAGTGACAGCATATTTTCAATTGATGCCGTAACACTGCCTTGCAGACGACCAGTCGATTTGCTACCGGCATCATCCAGCCCCAAGGTTAAACGGTAGGGAAAGCGTTGCTCAAAATCAATCAACAACTTGCTGTCGCCCGGGTTAGCGCCTTCCTCAGCCGGAACAATTTGAATATTGGCATCGGCATGCGGTGGTCGTTTCAGGTTTTCTAACCCTTGCTCAATATCACGAATATTCAACAGCTCGCCGCTGCTCATCGGCAAGGCAAACCACACCGTGGCTGGTGTCACTTTGCGAAAAGCACTGTTATCCCGCACTTGAATCTGACTCACCCGCCCTGGCACCACCGTCAATATCAGTTTGCCCGAACGCAAATCCTGTGGTTGCACCAACACCCGTGTGGTCACAAACCCCTTGTCGATAATCGCATTTTGCACCCGTTTCATTAAAATACCGATGCCCTCCCCACCAATACAATGCGGCAACGAGAAATCCCGTGCTTGATACACCGCATCCAATGCCCAATCGAATTGGCTGGTCGGCGGTCGGGAGTCTTTGGTGGCATAGGCGTGTAAATCGGGGCTGTTCAGGTCAAGGTCGGTCAGATAGAGTTCAGAGATGGTCAGGCATTGGGCTTCGGGGGTTAACAAGGGACGTTGTTCGGCGCTATCACTCTCGGTCTGAAACCGCACTTCCGGATTATGCACCTGCTGGCGTTGCAGCGCTTGGTTCTGCTGTTGTTGGCGTTGTTGCTGTTGGGCATCGAATTGCAAATCGCTTGCACTCACTGTTGATGAATTGCTTGTATCGGCGAAGACCTTAACCGGAAAAAGCAACATTGGCACAGCAAGCGTAATGAAAGCAAAAGTTGAAGAAGTAAAATTAAGTGGAACACGGTTAAAAGAGAGTGTTGAGCTTTTAAGTCGCAAAATAATATACCTGACTAAAATTGACAAAATATGCGTGGCAGAAGTATATGTTGATTTGTTAAATTTTGCCAGTGTAAATTCAATCGAATTGGAGCGTAATTTGTTTCAAATAAAAAATCAGACAGGCTATATTCATAGGTCTGTTGTTAAACCATTTGGCTATACCATTTAGTGATGCCACGCCTTTTTGAGGCATGAAGAATCAAATCACCACCGTATTGACTCGATAGTCTTCTAACATCAGCTCCAAACGATCACCTTCTTGTAACGAAGCGACACCTTGCGGCGTGCCGGTGAGGACGACATCGCCTTTTTGTAAGGTGAAAAAACGGCTGGCGTAGCTGATCAATTGAGCAATCGGAGTCATCATTTGAGCAGACTTGCCTTTTTGTCGTAATTCACCGTTGACACTCAAACTGAAGCGAATTTTATCCCAATCAGGGCATTGTGCCGCTGGGATAAAATGTGAAATTGGGCAGGAATTGTCAAAGCCTTTGGCTTTTGCCCACGGCCAGCCTTTTTCTTTACACTCTTGTTGCATATCTCTCAGGGTCAAATCCAGCGCAACCGCAAAACCGACCACGGCATTTTTTACCTGTCCCGGCGAGGCGTTAGACAGCGTTGATCCGATCAGCACCGCAATTTCCAGTTCATGATCCACCCGTCCCCATTTTTTAGGAATATCCAACGGTTTATTTAGTGGGCAAAGTGCGGTATTCGGCTTCAGAAACAGTAATGGCTCTTGGATTATAGGATTGTTCATCTCTTTAATATGTCCGACATAATTGCGTCCGACACACACCACTTTATTCACCGGTAAATCCAAGGTACTGCCTTTAATATCTCTATGTTGATACATACACTTCTCCTGTCCGTTGCTCAACGCACCATCACCGCTACTGACTCCATTTGTAACATATTCCCTTTTTAAAAGATAGGCGGTTTTTTATTGATTTACACGCGCCGCAATTTGGTCGGCAAACATGCCGATACTCAAGGCAAAATAGTTAGAATTGTTCCAATTGAGCAAAGTGCGGTAGTTATTCGTCACCAAAAACACCCTACCGACGTCTTTATTCGGGCGCACCAGCCACAAATCGGCACCGGCAAGTTGTTGCCAGCGTTGCAGCGTGGCATTGTCGTATGATTTCAAGCGCACGCCCATCGCTTGCCACGTTGCCAACGAGCGTTTTTTGCCACTTTCGATACCAGCCAGTTCCAACGACATTGGGGTGTCCAGCACCACTTCAACACCCCATGGCAATCGTTTGTCCCAACCTACGGTTGACAGATAGTTGGCGATTGAGGAAAAAACATCCGTTTGGGTTTTCCAAATATCCTTACTGCCGTCACCATCGGCATCAACCGCATAACTTAAAAATGAAGACGGCATAAATTGCGACTGCCCCATCGCCCCTGCCCAAGAGCCTTTCATGCGATCGCGCGAAATCACATTTTGTTGCAAAATTTTCAGCGCATTCACATATTCTTGCGCAAACAAGGTTTCACGCCGTCCGTCAAATGCCAGCGTTGCCAAAACCGACAACACATCGTAATTGCCTTGATAGTAGCCAAAGCTACTCTCCATGCCCCACAACGCCATAATATAGTGATTCGGCACGCCATACTGGCGGCTGGCTTGATTCAGTGCCGGCAGTTGCTGCCAATAACGCTGTTCAGCAATGTTGACTTTTTGCAGCGTTAAAACGCGGTTAAGGTAGTTGGTTACGCCATTAGGATTCGGCGCCGCAGGTTGATTGCGGTTGCGCTGCGCGCGTTCTGCTTGGCTGTTGTCTAACTCAACGGCTTTAGCAATATAGCGGACATTTTGCCCTTTTTGCGTAATCGTTCGGCTGCTGACTCCTTCGGCAAGCGCTCTTTGCTCTAAATAACTGACATAATCGTTAAAATTATCTAAGGTTCTCGCTTTGCCGAACGGCTGTCCGTGATAGGTTGTTTGATTCGAGCTACAACCTGCCAACAATAGGCTGGTGATCAAAAAGGTTCTTTTCAACATTTTGCTTTCCTATAAATCTTTCTTAGTAAATTACCGCTTAGCTGCCAAATTATTTTGCAACTTAAATGCTAACAATAAATTCTGTTCCTGCTGTGGCATTTGCAGATAAAATCCCTGTGTTTGAAGCTGTTGGCTCACGCTGTGATTATCTGCCAATGCCAACGGTTTATCGCCGTGCAGGTTAAACAACATCAACAATTCCGGGGTGCCGAAACGCTCTAATAAAGCTTGTGGCACCGCGGAAAAATCATCACGTTTGGCAAGGTATAAATACATTCCGGCATGGCGACGTGTTTTATAAATCGCACATAACATCAAGCTCTGCTCCTCTGTTCATCTGATTCAATCATCGTAATTATACGAAATTTATACTATAATCAGAATACTCAATTCATATTAAAGACTTCTTGCACGTTATGGCAAATAATATTATCGAGCTGCATACCGGACAATTCTCATCAATTTTGCTGACAATCAACAGCGCCAGCCTGGTAGCAATTAAAAAAGCGCTGACCAATAAAGTGCAAAAATCGCCGCTTTTCTTTCAAAATGTGCCGGTGATCCTAGAATTTAATCAACATCTGCAAAAAGTGGATCTGTTCAAGTTGCAACAGCTATTGACAGAGTTTGGGATTCAGCTGATCGGGGTCAGCAATTGGCATAATAATCTGGAAAAAGAGCTGGTGCTGAGTCATAACCTGCCAGCACTGGGCAAAAGCACCAGTTTGGATCAAATTATGCCACAGTTTCGTTATGTCAAACCGAAAGTGGTTCAAGGCAATGTTGCTGCCGGACAGGTGATTTATGCCAAGCATTGTGATTTGATTATTCACGGGGACGTGGCGCAAGGTGCCGAAGTCGCTGCCGACGGCAATATTCACATCTACGGCAAACTGTGGGGGCGTGCGATGGCAGGCGTTAATTCAGAACACAATGATTGCAGCGTTTACACCCAATATTTGGATGCAGAGTTTCTGTCGGTCTGTAAACGTTTTGTGTATAAAGCACAAATTCCGATCGACTATTTGCTGCAAGCAGTGCGTATCGAAGCCGGTGCCAATACATTAAGCTATCACTATATCAACAGCCCCTAAGTGACCGTTTCAAACAGAATCAAAAATGCTGCATCACCGCCCCATGCCTTCGGCGCTTGATGCAACGCCCGCACTTTGGGGTGTTGCACCAACCAGCGCGGAATCTGTTGTTTTAATGCAAAAGTGCCGTAGCCGGTCATAATACTGGCACAAAACACATTCTCTTTCTCACAGGCGTGCAATAATGCCGCCAACTCCGCTTTTGCCTGCTCTCGCGTCAGGCCGTGCAGATCCAGAAACAGCTCCGGCGCAAAATCGCCACGTCGCAATTGTTTCAGCAGATGGGAATCCTCGCCTGCACGCAAATACCGCACTTTGCTGTCCTGTTCCAATAGTGGTTCGTACTGATCGGAAAAATAGAAGCTGATATCCTGTTGCTGCGCTAATTTGTTATTTTGCTGCTTCTGTTTCGCTGCCGTTGTTTTTATTCTTGGCGCCACTATTCTTGGATCTACATATCTTGGATCTACATAGGTATCTTGCTTCAACTTTTTCGTCCCACGGATTTCGCGCCGGAAAAGCTGAATATCATCTTGCTCTAAACTCATCGAATTTGCCTGACTGCCCTTGCTCTTTGCTGTTTATACATAAAATTCGGCGTCAATATAACACGAAAACGCCTTCAAACCGCACTTTTGTGTTTACTATTGGATTTTGCCGTTGAAGCAAAACAATTCTAAAAAATCGTTAACGGCAAAATACAATAATCAACCGCCACTGGCATAGCGGCTCAATGTTGGTTACACTAAGCGCTCATTTTGTTCCTAGCCATCTGAAAAGTTATGAATCCATTATTCACCTTAAACCTGCCACAGCAAGCCGCCGACCATAAATTACTCGGCAACGTCATCGCCGACAGCGATGTGTTGGCGATCAGCCAAGCCGCAAGCCAACATCAAGGCTTGACCGTCGTGGTGACTGCCGATACCCGCCATGCGCTAAGTCTGGAAAAAAAGCTCAGCCGTTTCAGCAGCCAAAATATCTGCTTTTTCCCTGACTGGGAAACCTTGCCCTACGACAGTTTTTCACCGCACCAAGATATTATTTCTGCGCGCCTGAGTGCGCTGTTTTTCCTGCAACAGCCGCGGCAAGGTATTTTCGTGTTGCCGATTAACACCTTGATGCAACGCCTGTGTCCACCGCACTTTTTAAGCAATAACGTGCTGTTGATTAAACAAGGCGATCGAGTGTTGTTAAACAAATTGCGCTTACAATTGGAGAATGCCGGTTATCGCGCAGTGGAACAAGTGCTTGAGCACGGTGAATATGCGGTGCGTGGTTCGCTGTTAGATCTGTTCCCGATGGGCAGCGACGAGCCGTTTCGCTTGGATTTCTTTGATGATGAAATTGATTCGATCCGCACTTTTGACGTGGATACACAGCGTACGCTGAACAAAATCGAGCAGATTAACCTGCTGCCGGCACATGAATTTCCGACCGATAATAAAGCAATTGAGTTTTTCCGCGGGCAATTCCGTGAACGTTTTGAGATCCGCCGCGATCCGGAACATATTTACCAGCAAATCAGCAAAGGCACGCTGGTTTCCGGGATTGAATATTGGCAGCCGCTGTTTTTTGAACAGATGGCGACGCTGTTTGATTACCTGCCTGACAACAGTCTGTTTGTTGATTACCACAACAACGCTGAGCGAGCGGAGCGTTTCTATCAAGATGCGCAACAACGTTTTGCAAGCCGCAAAGTTGACCCGATGCGCCCATTGCTGCCACCAGATCAGTTATGGCTACGGATTGACGACATCAATCGCCAATTGAAACAATATCCGCGCTTAACGCTACATAACGAAAAATTACGCAATTCGGCACGCCAGAGCAATTTACCGGTCAGTGCGTTGCCGCCATTGACGATTAACGCCCAACAGAAAGAGCCGCTGAAACTGCTGCGCCAATTTGATGAGCAGTTTGACGGACAACTACTGTTTTCGGTGGAAAGCGAAGGACGGCGTGAAACCTTACTCGAATTATTACGCCCATTAAAGCTAAAACCGCACTTCGCACCGACCCTGTCACAAGCATTTGAAAATCGTCATAACCTGATGATTAGCGGCTTGGATAACGGGTTTATTTTGGATTGTGACAATCATACCCAACTGGCACTGATCACCGAAACCAATTTATTGGGCGAACGAGTGCAGCAACGCAAGCGTGATCAACGCAAAACCGTGAACCCAGATACTCTGATCCGTAATCTGGCCGAACTGAAAACTGGACAGCCGGTGGTACACCTCGAACACGGCGTGGGGCGTTACGGCGGTTTAACAACGCTTGAAACCGGCGGAATCACTGCCGAATATCTGATTTTAGATTACGCCAACGAAGCAAAGCTGTATGTGCCGGTGTCATCTCTCTATTTATTAAGTCGCTATGTCGGCGGCAATGAAGAAACCGCACCGTTGCACAAACTGGGTAGCGATGCCTGGGTGAAAGCTCGGCATAAAGCAGCGGAAAAAATCCGTGATGTGGCGGCAGAGCTGTTGGATGTGTATGCCAAACGGGAAACACAAAAAGGCTTTGCTTTTCAGTATAATAAAGAAGAATTCAAACAGTTTGCCGATACCTTTAATTTTGAAGAAACCATCGATCAACAGATGGCGATTAATGCGGTGATCAGTGATATGTGCCTGCCGAAAGCGATGGATCGTTTGGTGTGTGGCGATGTCGGCTTCGGCAAAACCGAAGTAGCAATCCGTGCCGCTTTTTTAGCGGTGAACAACAGCCGCCAAGTGGCGATTCTTGTGCCGACAACGCTATTAGCACAGCAACACTACGACAATTTCAAAGACCGCTTTGCCAATCTGGCCGTCAATGTAGAAATGTTGTCACGCTTCAAAACCGCCAAAGAACAAAAAGTGATTTTGCAGCAACTGGAACAAGGCACAATCGATATTCTGATCGGCACACATAAATTGCTGCAATCCGATGTGAAATTTAAAAATCTCGGGTTATTAGTGGTCGATGAAGAACACCGTTTCGGTGTGCGGCAAAAAGAGCGGATCAAACAACTGCGTGCCAATGTGGATATTCTGACGCTGACCGCCACGCCGATTCCACGCACCTTAAATATGGCGATGAGTGGCATGCGTGATTTATCGATTATCTCTACCCCACCGGCGCGCCGCCTGACAATTAAAACCTTTGTACGTGAAAACGATGATCTGCTGATTCGTGAAGCGGTGTTGCGCGAAATTCTGCGTGGTGGACAGGTTTATTACTTGCATAACGATGTTGCCACCATTGAAAACTGTGCAGAACAGCTGGCAAAACTGGTACCGGAAGCGCGTATTGTGATCGGGCACGGGCAGATGCGCGAACGGGATCTGGAGCGGGTGATGAGCGATTTTTATCATCAGCGTTACAACCTGTTGGTCTGCTCCACGATTATTGAAACCGGTATCGACGTGCCGACCGCCAACACCATTATTATCGAACGTGCCGATAAATTTGGCTTGGCGCAGCTGCATCAACTGCGCGGTCGTGTCGGACGTTCGCACCACCAAGCGTATGCCTACCTACTGACCCCAAATCCGAAACGCATGACCAAAGATGCGTTAAAACGTTTGGAGGCGTTGGAAAGTCTGGATAATCTCGGCGCCGGTTTCGTGCTGGCAACCCACGATTTGGAAATCCGTGGCGCCGGCGAACTGCTCGGCAGCGAGCAAAGCGGACAGATCGAATCGATCGGCTTCTCGCTTTACATGGAATTGCTCGAAAGTGCGGTCAACGCCCTGAAAGAGGGACGCGAACCCTCTCTGGACGAACTGACCCAACAGCAAGTGGAGATCGACTTACGCATTCCTGCATTGCTGCCGGAAGAGTATCTGGGCGATGTCAATATGCGCTTGTCGTTCTACAAACGCATCGCCAGCGCTGCTAGCCAGCAAGAGTTGGACGAACTGAAAGTAGAACTGATTGACCGTTTCGGTTTACTGCCGCAAGCCGGCAAAAACCTGCTGCAAATCGCAGAATTGCGCTTATTGGCAAAACCGCTCGCCGTGCAAAAAATCGAAGCCCACGCCCAAGGTGGTGCGCTCGAATTCAAAGCTAACGCCGAACTCGATCCATTAAAATTCTTAGCATTAATCAAACAACAGCCGAACATCTTCCGCTTCGACGGCCCAACCAAATTCCGCTTCAACAAAAGCACCGAAACCGCACAAGAGCGGTTGGCATTTGTGGAAGAGCTGGTGAAAAGTTTGTTGGATTAGCTTATTATTAAACCGCATTTTACTGCTTAACTTATTGAAAATCAGGCAAAGTGCGGTTTTTTAATCTTAATGCAGACAAGACCTTGCAAATTTTTAATCTCATCTTCCGGCTCACCTTTTAATATCTCCAATCCTTCTGTAGATCCAAACATCAACAGTCTCTACTGATAATGCTATTCATGTGGCGAAATATAAGAATAAAATTAGGTTGAAAATCGAACAGACTCTCCGATGCCCACTTCAATAAAAACATTAAATTTATTGAAATAAATTAATTCATCCTCTACATAAATTTTAAAAAAGTAAAAAATAAAATGTTACACAGCTCACGCTTCATACCATTTATATTATTTTTCTGCTTAGAAAATTACTTTTTTTGCCGTTTATTTTTATATTATGCCATTCTACCTATGTAACAAAAAATGAATATTAATGAAACTTGATGTAACCATTTAAAAAATCATGTTTTTTTGTTTGACCAAAATCACAAATTTGACAGTCTATTGAATATTATGATTGATCGTTATCACACTTTTCGCATAGGAGTATTGCTCCGTTATTGAAGTAAAATATAAATATTTACTATCAATCAAAGCCTGCTCCACTGCTTTTCGATAAACTTCTCTTTATTAGCCCACTCTATGAGGTGTTTTATGAACAATACATTTATTTTGAACTCATCAATTCATTTACTAAAAAAATCTTCACTCGCAATTTTAATTTCCTCCTTTTTTGCTACCAGTGCTTTTGCTGCCCCCCTAAACGCAATACAAAAAAACGAAACATTTGTATCATCAACATTAAGCAATGCCATCCCATCTATTTTTACTTACAGTGCTCTAACACCGTTTAGTTCTCCAGTTAATGTCACGGATACCTTTGCTGCACAAAATGCCTTTCAGCTAGAGAGTGGTTCACTAACATTTCGTTTCAAAAATTCTGAAGCAACACAATTAACTGCTTTATTAGGGGTTTCAAACTCAAAAAAAGATAATGACTATATTCTTTTCTATGTAAATCGAAAAGCCAGTGCCGATGCTTTCGGAATTGAAATTAGAAAAAATACAAATTTAATTCCAAATAATCAACTTGTTACTGCTGATATTGCAAGAAATGACAGCGAATTCACCACCGTTACTTATACCTTTGATAAATTAAATAAAAAAATCATGATTTATGTCAATGGTACTTTACAAAAAACCTATCACGGTGATACCAAATTCTTTAAAGATATTGAAGGGTTAGATGCGGCTTATGTCGGGCGAACAAAACGTGCAAGCGGTACACGCGAAATGACATTTACCGGTAATGTTTATTATGCAGGGGCTGAACCAAAAGTATTAACCGCAGAAGAAGTTAAAGCAGAACATGATAAATTAACCAAAAACTATGTTCTTGAATATAATGCCTATCTTGAAAACGAAGCGGCTAATATCAAATATGCAGAAGATAAACATAACAAACTCGGCTCTTATATGAGCACAAAAGACCCACTATTTCAAAAAGGTCAAGGAGATGCAAATAATTACCGTATTCCGGCACTTTTAACCACCAAGGATGGTGTTGTGATTGCAGCTATCGATAAACGTCATCAACATGCCGGTGACTGGGGCAATATTGATACCGCCATCCGCCGTAGTCTTGATGGTGGAAAAACATGGCAAGATGATCAAGTGATCATCGATCTTGCCAGTCAAACTTATGGTGCTGCCAACGCTGCATTTTTAATTGATCCGCTGATGCTACAAGATAAAACCTCTGGACGCATTTTTATGTTAGTAGATATGTTCCCTGAAACTCAGGGATTCTTTGGCATAAATAGAGATCATTCATCAGAAGGTACCGGCTATAAAAAAATCAAAGATAACTACTACCGTGTATTAACTGGCGCTGATGGCGCACAATATACCGTTCGAGAAAATGGTATCGTTTATAACGAAGATCACCAACCTACTGAATATAAAGTGATTGTTGAAGGTGATGCTGCTATAGGCTTTAAGGATCTAGGCGATTTATATCATGGCGCAGAACGATTAGGTAATGTCTTTTTACAAACAGCACAACAAGGAAGTGATGCCGCCCCGTTAAAAGTACAGATCACCAGCTATTTATGGCTGACACACAGTGACGATAATGGTGCGACTTGGTCAAACCCAGTCGATCTGACCCCGCAAGTAAAAGCAGATTGGATGCGTTTTTTAGGTACTGGTCCTGGAACCGGTATTCAGCTACAAGACGGCACATTAATTATGCCAGTCTACTACACTAACAGCCATAATAAACAATCTGCTGCATTAATTATTAGCAAAGACGGCGGTAACACATGGGAGCGAGGTGAATCACCAAATGATCGTCGTTTAGCATCTACCGGTGGATCTCGCCTTCTAAATGATGATTGGAAGCAATTGACTGAATCCCAAGTTGTTGAATTAGATAATGGCGACCTGAAATTATTTTCTCGTAATTTAAGTGGACGAGTGCAAATTTCAACCAGTAAAGATAGCGGCTATACTTGGCAAAAAACGATTATCTCAGATGATATTTTACTTGATCCTTACTCTCAAATGTCAGTGATTAAATATTCGAAAAAAATTAATGGTAAAGAATATTTAGTTTTTGCTAATCCACACTCAGCTTCTCGTTCTAGAGTAAATGGCATGGTGTGGTTAGGGGAGGTACAAGACGATGGTTCAATTAAATGGAAATATAATACAACTATTACAACAGGAAACTACGGTTATAACAGCTTAACTGAATTACCTGACGGCGCTATTGGCTTGCTCTATGAAGAAAGTGCAGAGAAAATTCAATATGTACGCTTAAATTTACAGGAAATCGTTTGGTCAGAAAATCGAATCTATCGAGATAAACGCAGCACTGAACATCTAGAAGTTAGCTTAACCAGTGATCGTGCCGAAACATTCTACAAAATCGGTGATGGTGAAATGGTGAAAGTTGGCACTGGCGAAAATGCGGCTAAATTAGTTATCGAGGAAGGTACGGCAACCTTAAAACAGACCGCTGATGATAACAGTAAAGTTCAAGCCTACGCTGAAGTCACAGTAAAACAAGGCGCAACCGTCCGCTTAGCTGATGATAACCAACTACCGTATGACAAATTAATTTTAGAAGGCGGAAATGTCGATCTTAGCGGCAATACTATTACCGTAAATAAAGCTACTTCTGACACACAAACCACCGGTTTATATTCAGATAACATCACTGGGCACTTTATTAACAGCGCTGAACAAATGGCAACGCTAGTTTATAATGCTGGCGGTCAACACACTATCAACGGTAATCTGGGTGGCGTGGCTGAAAATCATCAGCCGAAGATGAACTTGGTATATAACCCTGATGGTGAAAATGCTAATCTTACGATTGACGGCATAACCCTGCTCAATGAAATTGATGTTAAAACAGGCAAAATCACCTACAAAGAAAACACACAGCATTTTTCTGAAACCACCAAAGTTGGCACAAATGCAACCCTCGCTTTAGAAAGCGGTACAACGGTGGTCGCCAAAGCTGTCACCTTGGCGCAAGATTCAACATTAAGTATTCATTCTGCTGCGGATAAGTTGGTTCATTTACACACTGAGAATCTCACTGGCGCAGGCAATCTCAGCAAAACTGGCGCTGGGGTTTTCCAACTTTCCGGCAATACCAAATTGGATGAGGGTAATATCAACATTAAAGACGGTATCTTCATTCTTGATGATGCGACAATTAATGCGAAAACGTTCACGCTTGCCAACGGTGCAACATTAAGCGGCAATGGTAGCATAACCTCAACCATGGCTTGGCAGGCAGGCGCCGTTATTTCCCCACATCATCCACTGACAACGGCTGTAGGCGAGCGCACTCGTGCACGTCCTTTTGAAGCCAACGCCTTAAACTTCACCGATATCATCAACCAAGGTGCAAGTGCGGTCTTGCGAGTAAATAATATCAGTGATGAGATGAAAGACTGGCAGCATGACTTCCTTAAAATTACCGGCAATGTCACCAATAACAGTGATAAAGCCATTCCAGTTGTCGTTAATTTGCTTGGTACAGAAAATGCAAATTCAGATATAAACGGCAACGGCTTTTACGATAATAATGAAGGGATTTCACTTATCCAGATCGGCGGCGAAGCAAAATTGGGGGTGTTTGAACTGATCAATGGTAACGTATTAAACAATGATTTATACAGCTATACCCTCGTTTCCTTTGATAAAGGCGCATCCTTGGCAAGTGAAAATAAAGTGAATGACAATCAAAACAACTTCTATGATTACCGTTTGCAGACACAGTTGATTGACTCACAAGGGAATACACCTTCAACAAGAATCACTGTTGCAGCAGCAACGACTACACCAACAACTACGGCGGTTACAGAAACAACTCCTGTTGCCACACCGGCACTCGGGTCACAAACTGCCTCTGGGTCATCTGCATCGAATTCATCGCTCTCTGCTCCAACAAAATCTGAAACCGTTAGCGAAACCACAAATTATCGTGCGCAAATCAATTCATTGATTCCATCATATATTGTGGCTTCAGATTTAGCGCTAACCCATAACAATATGATTTATCAAAACGTTGAACGACATTCAGCGCCTTTGCTTGATGATGGTCAGAACATGTTTGTCGCTTATTTGAACGGAAAAACAGATTATAAGTCATCAGCTGGATTCTTAGATTATGGCTACAACGCAGAATCTCGCTATAACGGTTGGATAGTTGGCGGAAAAGTGTGGCAGTCTGAACAACAAAACCGCACTTTGCACCTTGCTGTTAACCACGGGAAATATCACACCACTCCACAAGCTGCTGACGGAACAAGCCGTGGTAAGTACAAAACCTACGGTGCAAATATGAAATTTACGCAGCAATTTGGCGATGCTTACCTGGCACTCGATACCGGCTATCAACACCATAAAGGCGAGATCAGCGCTAACAACGACAGCGCCACGCTGGTGGCAAAAGCGCTACGTCTTGGTTCAGAAGTCGGCTATCGCTTTAGCTTAGGCAACATCGATTTGATTCCGCGACTGAATGTACAATTGCAACGTATGCATTTGAAATCAGATAGTGATTTATTTAAGATTCAATACGACAACATCAATGCCGTCACCACAAACCTTGGTTTAAGAACGCATTGGAGTCTCGATAACTTCATCCTAGGCTTAGATACTTACTATCAACACAATAGCAGCAGTAAAGGCGATTTGCTGGTACGCTCTGCTATCGCAGAAAGGAGCTTTACCTCAGGTGGACTAGGCAATTCAATCAATGTGGAAGCTGCCGCTGAATATCGGATTATGCCGAAATTGAGCCTAGGGATTAGCGTTGGTTATCAGCATAAAGTCTCGCATAATGCGACCAATAGCCGAAATGCCTCAGCGACTATTAAATATACGTTCTAAGTTTTAACACCATAACTCACCGCACTTTAACAACCGATCAATTGTTAAAGTGCGGTTTTTCTCTGTTTATAAGCCATACCATTCCCTCGCAATATGTTCTACAATAGCCGAACTCATCACGTTGTTTACCACTAAACGAGGGCATTATGTATTTAGAACAAATTAAAGCAGAATTAAACGAAGCGGCTGATGTGTTGCATAACTTCATCAACGATGAAACAAACATTCAACGGATTCAAGATGCCGCGCTGTTGTTGGCGCAGAGTTTTAAAAACGGTGGCAAGGTGTTGTCGTGCGGTAACGGCGGTTCGCATTGCGATGCGATGCACTTTGCCGAAGAACTGACCGGGCGTTACCGCGAAAACCGTCCCGGCTATCCGGCAATTGCGATTTCCGATGTCAGCCATTTGAGCTGTGTCAGTAACGATTTCGGTTATGAATATGTATTTTCCCGTTTTGTGGAAGCGGTCGGTAACAAAGGCGATGTGCTGTTTGGGCTTTCCACTTCCGGCAATTCACAAAACGTGTTAAATGCCATTGCAGCCGCTAAAGCCAAAGGCATGAAAGTGATTGCTATGACCGGTAAAGATGGTGGCAAAATGGCAGGTTTGGCAGATGTCGAGATTCGGGTACCGCACTTCCGTTATGCGGATCGCACGCAGGAAATCCATATCAAAGTTATTCATATTCTGATGATGTTAATCGAATTTGAAATGGCAAAAACGGCTTAAGTTTGATATTAGGTTCTTTTACACGAGGAGATCAGCAATGAACAATTTATTCAGTCAATTACAAAGCCGTCTTGGCGAGATGATGAAAGATGAAAACTTTTCCAAAATCGCCAAAAGTGCGGCGGTCGGCGGGTTGGCAGGTTTGATTCTGGGCAATAGCAGCGCTCGTAAAGGCGTTTTTAAGGCCGGAAGTTATGCTGCATTAGCCGGTGCTGCTTGGCTTGCTTATCAAAAATGGCAACAAAATAAAAGCGGAAGTGCGGTGCAAGATGTGCAATTCGACCCACAAGCCCAGCAAGAGGCGATTACTTATGCCAACAACACCTTATCTGATAACAAAATCATGTTGTTAACCCAGGCGATGGTGTTTGCCGCCCGTGCCGACGGGCAAATCGATGCGCAAGAAAAAGCGCAAATTCATAAAGGTCTGGAACAGTTGGGCTATGGAGAAAATGCCGATCAACTGGTTAATCAATGGCTCAACACCCCGTTAGATCCACAAGCCCTTGCCGAACAAGTCAATGACCCGCAACAGGCTGCTGAAGTCTATATGGTTTCCTTGTCGGTGATCGACCCCGACCACTTTTTGGAACAAGCTTATATGCAGCAACTGGCGCAAGCGCTGAAATTACCCGCCGAGTTGAAACAACAGCTGGAACTGGCGGCGAAATAATAAATTTTTAGCACTTCAACAGGGAAGCCACGCTTCCCTTTATTTTGCTTATTTATCTGTTTGTATTATTTTTATCCAACTTTGAATTTAATGCATCAAACCTGCATTTTTATGCAAATTTTTTGGCTTTTTTTGCGATTTTATTTGCATAGCGCTTTTTTTATCATTACTATTCCAGATTATTTATTCTCATAAACGAAGACCCTTTTCAGCATGACGATCAGTATTAAAAACCTCAATTTTTTTTACGGCAAGAAGCAAGCCCTATTCGACATTAATTTTGAATCGCAAGACGGTGATATTATCGTGTTGCTCGGGCCGAGTGGCGCCGGCAAAAGCACCTTAATCCGCACACTGAATCTGTTGGAAGTGCCAAAGAGCGGTCAGTTAACGATTGCCGGTAATCAATTTGAATTATCCGCCAATACCGATGCCAAGAAAATTCGTAAGCTGCGTAAAGATGTCGGTATGGTGTTTCAGCAATACAATCTGTGGCCACATTATACCGTGCTGGAAAACCTGATTGAAGCGCCGATGAAAGTGTTGGGACTCAGCAAAGCTGAAGCGGTTGAACGTGCTGAAGGGTTGCTGAAACGCTTACGGGTTGAGGATCATGCCAACCGTTTTCCGCTGCACCTTTCCGGCGGACAACAACAACGTGTCGCGATTGCCCGTGCCTTGATGATGAAACCACAAGTGCTGCTGTTTGACGAACCAACCGCAGCGCTCGATCCGGAGATCACCGCACAGGTGGTATCCATTATCGAAGAGCTGAAACAGACTGGGATCACTCAGATGATTGTGACTCACGAAGTTGCCGTGGCACGCAAAGTGGCGACCAAAGTGATCTATATGGAACAAGGGAAAATCGTTGAAATCGGTGCCTCTGACTGTTTCAAAAATCCAAAAACTGATGCTTTTGCACAATATTTATCACACTAAATTTATTACACTCACTGTTAGTTATACTTAATTTTACTCTCTTCGTTAAGGAGCTTACCATGAAAAAACTGCTTGCCACCGCACTTTTGGCGACCGCCTTCTCTGCCAACGCATTGGATATTACCTTTGCGACCGAACCAACTTATCCGCCATTTGAAAACACGGATTCCAGCGGAAAAATCGTGGGTTTCGATATTGATATCGCCAATGCTATTTGTGCCGAAATCAAAGCAAATTGCCAATTCCAAAGCCATGCGTTCGACAGCCTGATTCCAAGCCTGAAATTCAAACGTTTTGATGCCGCTATTTCAGCCATTGACATCACCGCAGAACGAGCCAAACAAGTCAGCTTCAGCGATCCGTACTATGACAGCTCCGCCAGCTTTATCGCAGTGAAAGGCAAAGCTGATTTAAGCAGTGCGAAAAGTGTCGGGGTACAAAACGGTACCACCTTCCAACAATATATTGCCGCAAACGGCAAACAATATAGCACAAAATCCTACGCTACCTTGCAAAGTGCGATTTTGGATCTGAAAAACGGACGTATTGATATTATTTTCGGTGATACCGCAGTTCTTGCCGACTGGATGAAAACCGACGACAGCTTAACATTCGCCGGAGACAAAGTGACCGACCCAAATTATTTTGGTAATGGTCTCGGCATTGCCGTCAATCAAGCCAGCACCGAATTATTGGCGGAGTTGAACAAAGGCTTGGCGGCGATTAAAGCCAACGGTGAATACCAAAAAATTTATGACACTTGGATGTCCGGAAAATAATCATCTTTTATGTTTAGCAATTTTCTCTCGCTAATGCTTTCAGCCACCCTGATGACCTTGGGGTTGGCTGTTTGTGCTTTGATTTTTGGTTTGCTGTTGTCGATGATTTTTGTGGTGCTAGAAACTGCCAAACTGAAATGTATCCGCCATACCACTTCGGTACTGCTGACTTTGCTGCGTGGCTTACCTGAAATTCTAGTGGTGTTACTAATCTATTTCGGCTCGACGCAGGTGCTGTTTATTCTCACCGGCGATTTTATTGAATTCAGCCCATTTTGGTCTGGCGTCGTTGCCTTAGCCATTATTTTTGCGTCCTACGCCTCACAATCGCTGCGTGGTGCGATTCAAGCAATTCCCCTCGGACAGTGGGAATCCGCTGCTGCGTTGGGTTTAAGTCGCTCACAAGCCTTTATCTCGATTATCATGCCGCAAGTGTGGCGTCACGCCTTGCCGGGCTTGAGCAATCAATGGCTGATTTTACTGAAGGATACCGCACTAGTGTCGTTAATCGGCGTAAACGATCTGATGCGCCAGGCAGAACTGAGCAACGCTAACACCCACCAGCCGTTTACTTGGTACGGCATTGCAGCACTGCTCTATCTTGCGGTCACCATTCTCAGCAAAATCGGGATTGCCCGCCTAGAAAAACGCTTCACCCGTTTTGAAAGAGAGGCAGCATGATCAGTGACTATTTTGCAGTTATCGCACAAGGTATTCCAACCAGCCTTGCATTGACAGCGGTCGCCTTAATTATTTCGTTTATTTTGGCAGTGTTGTTTACTTTTATCCTATCGATGGAAAACCGCACTTTGAAAGCGCTAGTCAACGGTTATATTACGTTGTTTACCGGCACACCTTTATTGGTGCAGATTTTCTTAATCTATGCCGGTCCAGGGCAATTCCAATGGATTATCGACAGCCCGGCTTGGTCACTGCTGTCCAATGCCTGGTTTTGCGCAATGTTGGCGTTGGCACTCAACAGTGCCGCCTACTCTGCACAGCTATTCCACGGCGCGGTGAAAGCCATTTCGAAAGGACAATGGGAAAGCTCAGCGGCACTCGGTTTAAGCCGCTGGCAAACGCTGCGGATTTTAGTACCGTTTGCGCTAAAACGGGCGCTGCCGTCTTACACCAATGAAATCATTTTGGTGTTCAAAGGTACCTCGCTGGCTTCAACGATCACGATTATGGATATTATGGGCTATGCCAGACAACTATATGGTACACAGTATGATGCGTTGCTAATCTATGGTATCGCCGGAGCGATTTACCTGATTATCACTGGGATTGCGACCTTATTGCTACGTCGTTTGGAGAATAGAACTCTCGCGTTTGAACGTTTAGAAAGTAGTAAAAGCCACTAAACTCAAGCCATTTGCGGTTGCCATTTGAATTTTTACAGTGTAGTATTTAACAAGTAGTTCAATAAGCTACTTACTAAATATCCCTACAATTTGAAACAAAAATCGCAGGAGAGGTTATTATGAAAATAATTTGGGCATTGATTTTAGCCGCAACAATTGGAACATTATCCGCTTGTAACACGGTGAAAGGCGCAGGACAAGATATCCAATCTGCCGGTGAAGCGATTGATAATACCGCAACCAAAGTTCAGAAAAAGATGTAATCTGAACCTCAGTACAGCTCTAATAACCATAATGGGCATAGTAGACAAAAA
>VDHG01000011.1 GCA_006228005.1 Testudinibacter crocodili | reverse complement strand
GCGGATACCGTGAAAACGCCGATGTTGTGGGGGCAATGAATGTATTAAGGGCGGGACACGCCCGGTTAGCTTGTGAAGTGAACGGCACTAGCCGTCAGCAGCAAGAACCCACCGATGTGAGCTAGATCTTAGATTTAGACATGGTAGGAATCCCCTGACTTTAGACAGGGGAGGATGTCAATTTACTCCATTATCCAACTAATACTCCGCTATTACACCAATTTTGCAACGCATTATTCAGAAACTCAGCCGTGAGTTTCTGAACGTCTGCCAGATCGGTAATTTCATCGGCTGTGCCATTATCCGCAGCGTTGCGGTTAAATTTAATTTTGCCCTCTTGGTGATGGTGTAGCAAAATAGCATGTAAGTTTTCCAGCGTCTGTTGTCCGTCTAGATGCGGCAATAAAATAGATTGAATTAAGTCAAGAGACAACATCTCGTTGCGCGCATTCACGATATAATTGCGTAAAGAAAAATAGTGGCGATTAAAGTCTGATATCATCGGGCGTTCGCTAATATAATTGATCGGCCGATTGGTAATCGGTGGCGTGCCACTGATATGTAATAGCCCAGAAATAATTAACCGCAACAGTAAATGGGTGATGAATTCGAGACTATAATGCTGTTGCACTGTCTCTTTAAGTGCTTGTTGATATTCTTTAATATTGAAAAAACAGTTATCAAAACGGCAAAGAACGGTTAATGCTTCAAGCTCGGCTATATTTTGTGTGCGATAAAATTGGTTAGCATTATGGTTAAAGATAAAATAAGTATAGCCAGGCGCATCTGGGCGAGGCGACTGTTCTTGTTTGATTGAAATAGAAAAATGGCAAGATTGTACGGTTTCGGCGCTAATATGTCGTTGCAATCGGTTGCTCATTGTTTGGGGAATAAACAATGATTGACGGAATTGGCGATTATTGAGGTAATCAAGATATTGCTCTAGTACCACCTGTTGGTTATGACTGGCGTTAAGCAGATCGCGATGAATTTCAACTCCCCAATTTTCGGCAAAAGAGCTGGAAATTTCGGCATCATTTAAATAAGCCAGTTGATGTGATTCCGCCTTATTGACCATTTCGCTGAAATAAAGCGGGGAGTTGTGAATTTCCAAGAATTCATGAGCCAAATAATAGGGGGCAGAACGTTGTACCAAGCCGTCAACATCTTGCATAATGCGTTTGAACATCGTATTTTCAGGCGCTTTTTCGTGCATATACCCAATCATGGCCTTGGCGTGCTCAACTTTTGCAACGGGATCCTGGATGTCGCGCGTATGGAATAACATCGCATCACGGGCAATTTCTAACGATTTCCAACCGGGATAAACATTGTAGCTGATATAGGCAATACCATCGCTTTTCAGGTGTTTTCTGATGACATCCAAAATACCGCTTTGTACAAAATTAGGCACCCAGCTGTAAACACCATGACAGATGATATAGTCAAATAGCCCAAAAGATTCTGGAATATCAGTGATGCTAAGATGATGCAATTTTACACGTTGTTGCAACCCCATCTTTTCAACAATTTGCAGGCCTTGCGCTATTTGAACTTGAGATAAATCTACACCGACAACTTCAACTTCCGGGTAGAAAAAGGTTATCGGGATAATATTTCCACCGCTGGCGCAACCCAGCTCAAGTATCCTAGCTTGAGTTAAATCAGGAGGATTTAAGCCAAATAGTTGACCAATAGCTTGATGTAGCGGTGGAAAAGATTTAGCAAAAGGATGAGAAACATAAGGAAAATCATCATAGGATTTAGCATTTTTTTGTAGTAGGGTAGCATCCATAATAAGCCTTTGATATTGAATAGAGTGGTCGTTTTGATTCTATCGCAAATAGTCTAGTATTGCCTATAGATAAAGCTGTTGCGTGACAAAATACACGATTCGGTTGTGACTTAAGGCGGTAAGTGCGGTAAGATCGTACATTGATTGAATTTTGATAGACAACGGTATGGTAGTTTTATGCGACTATTTATAGCTGAAAAACCAAGTCTTGGGCGAGCCATTGCCGATGTATTGCCGCAGCCACATCGTAAAGGTGATGGTTTTATCCAGTGTGGTGAGCAGGATTATGTCACTTGGTGCATCGGGCATTTGCTCGAACAAGCGGAGCCGGAGGCTTACGATCCGAATTTCAAACAGTGGCGTTTAGAGCATCTGCCGATTATTCCGCAGCAGTGGCAGCTAAATCCGAAACAGAGTACGGCAAAACAGCTCAAGGTGGTGCTCAATCTGATTAAGCAAGCCGATCAACTGATTAATGCCGGCGACCCTGATCGCGAAGGACAATTATTGGTAGACGAAGTGTTTAATTATGCCGGGCTGCCGGAAACGAAACGCCAAGCCATTCAGCGCTGCTTAATCAGCGATCTCAACCCAAGTGCGGTCAGCAAAGCGATTCAAAAATTGCAGTTCAACCGTGATTTTATTCCACTGGCAACATCGGCATTGGCGCGTGCCAGAGCGGATTGGTTGTATGGTATCAATATGACCAGGGCCTATACCATTCGTGGCAGACAAGCCGGTTATAACGGTGTGCTGTCGGTCGGGCGAGTGCAAACACCGGTGTTGGGGCTGATTGTGCGCCGCGATCTAGAGATTGAAAATTTCCAGCCGAAAGATTTTTATGAAGTTTTGGCGCATATTCAAACCGATGAGCAACCGCCTCAGAGCTTCACCGCACTTTGGCAGCCAAGTAAAGCCTGTGAGGATTATCAAGACGAAAATGGGCGAGTGTTGTCGCAAGCATTGGCAGAAAACGTGGTAAAGCGGATTAGTGGGCAACCGGCGATCGTCACGCAGTATAGTGACAGCCAAGAAAAAGAGACCGCCCCCCTGCCTTATTCGCTTTCCGCTTTGCAAATTGATGCGGGTAAGCGTTACGGATTCTCAGCACAACAGGTGCTGGATACTTGTCAGCGGCTGTATGAGGTGCATAAATTGATTACCTATCCGCGTTCCGACTGCCGTTATTTGCCGGAAGAGCATTTTGCCGATCGAAGTGCGGTTAGCGTGGCGATTTCCCAGCATAGCCAGCCTTATCAAACCTTGCCGGACATTGTGGATTTAACACAAAAAAACCGCTGTTGGAATGATAAAAAAGTCGAAGCGCACCATGCTATTATTCCGACAGCGAATCGTAGACAAATCCGTCTGTCAACCAATGAGCAACAGGTTTATGATTTAATCGCACGCCAATATTTATTTCAGTTTTGCCCTGATGCGGAATACCGTAAAACCAAGATTGGTTTGGAAATCGCTGGCGGACAGTTTTTGGCACAAGCACGTGGCTTGCAAACCGCCGGTTGGAAGCAGCTGCTTGGCAAAGAAGACCAAGATGAAAATCAGCAGGCTGCCTTACCAAAAGTGAAAAAAGGGCAGCAACTCTGGTGTGAAAAAGGCGAGGTTGTCAGCAAAAAGACCCAGCCACCGAAGCCGTTTAATGATGCGACGTTATTATTGGCGATGACTGGTATTGCACGTTTTGTACAAGATAAGGAGTTGAAGAAAATTTTGCGCGAAACCGACGGATTAGGCACGGAAGCCACCCGTGCCGGGATTATCGAGCTGTTGTTCAAACGTGGATTTATCGTCAAAAAAGGACGCAGTATCACCAGCACCGAAGCCGGGCGGATTTTAATCCAAGCCCTGCCGGAAAGTGCAACGTTGCCTGATATGACCGCTCACTGGGAATCGCAGCTAGACGGAATCAGCCGTAAACAGGCGAGTTATCAGCAGTTTATGCAACAGTTGCTTGTCACTTTGCCGCAAATGCTGAATCAGTACGATTTCCAATCTCTGCGTTTGTTACGTCAGGTCTCACCGCCATTGAACAGCAAACGCAGCGGTTATAAAAAAGCAAAATCGCAGAGCGCTCAAAATATAAACAAACACCAATAGACCCTATACTGAGAATAAAAGGAAAAATTATGTTAACATTTGTTCAGCATGTGCCGATTTGGGTTTTGTCTGGTGGTGTAAAGCTATGCCGAAGCAGTGTATTGTATGCATGGCACAATAGACCCTAATTAATCAAAAATAAAAGGAGTTTTTATGCATTGTCCTTTTTGTTCCGCCTTGGATACCAAGGTAATCGATTCTCGTTTGGTGGCAGATGGGTATCAAGTGCGTCGCCGCCGTGAGTGTTTGCAATGTCATGAGCGATTTACCACCTTTGAAACGGCTGAATTGGTGACACCGAAAATTATTAAAAGCAATGATAACCGTGTGCCGTTTGATGAGAAAAAACTGCGTTCTGGTATGATGCGCGCACTGGAAAAACGCCCGGTCAGTGCTGATGATGTCGAAAAAGCGATCACCCATATTATTCATCAACTGCAAGCCAGTGGTGAGCGCGAAGTGCCAAGTAAGTTGGTTGGTACTTTGGTGATGGAAGCGCTGAAAAAATTGGATAAAGTAGCCTATATTCGTTTTGCTTCGGTGTATTTGAGCTTTGACGACATTAAACAATTTGGCGATGAAATTGAAAAATTAACCAATGAAACCAAAAATAAGGAAACGTGATGACCGTCTATTTTTCGAATCAAGATCAACAGTTTATGCAACAAGCTTTAGCGTTGGCAGCGCGCGGTCGTTGGACTACTGCGCCCAATCCAATGGTCGGCTGTGTGATCGTAAAAGACGGTAAAGTGATTGGCGAAGGCTATCACCAGCGTGCTGGAGAAGGCCATGCAGAAGTCAATGCTTTTAATGCTTGCACTGAAAGTGCGGTTGGGGCAACCTTATATGTCACGCTGGAGCCTTGCTCGCACTTCGGAAAAACCCCTCCTTGTGCTTTGAAAATTATCGAAAACGGCATCAAAAAAGTGGTGATCGCCATGCGCGATCCCAATCCGTTGGTGGCAGGTAAAGGCATTGCACTGCTGCAAGAAGCAGGAATTGAGGTTACCATTGGAGTGCTGGAATCGCAGGCAGAAGAGCTGAATAAAGGTTTCTTGAAACGAATGCGGAGTGGTCGTCCGTTTGTGCAGTTAAAAATGGCGATGACGATTGACGGCAAAACAGCGACAGCCAGTGGCGAAAGCAAATGGATTACTGGCGAACAGGCCAGAGCCGAAGTGCAGGATTACCGTGCTTGTGCTGGGGCAATTTTGTCAGCGAGCGGCACGGTGTTGGTGGACGATCCGCTGTTGAATGTGCGTTGGCAGCAATTGCCACCAGCGGTGCAGCAAGCTTATTCTGAATCTGCGATTCGTCAGCCGGTGCGTGTGATCATGGATTCAAAACACCGTATTCGTCCTTATCATAAGCTGTTCGGCGTAGAAAGTGCGGTCTGGTTGGTTGGGGCGGAACATAAACCGCGCGATCTCAGTGCATTTCCTGATTTTGTCGAGGCGATTTATCTGGATCCACAACAGCATCAGCTTTTGGCATTAATGGACGAATTGGCACAGCGACAAATTAATATTTTGTGGATTGAAGCCGGTTCCAATCTAGCCGGGTCGCTAATCAGTGCAGGTTTAGTCGATGAATTGATTGTGTATATCGCACCGAAACTGCTTGGCGATCAAGCCAGAGGACTGTGCCATATGCCGGATTTACACCATCTTGCTGACGCACCACTGTGGCAGTTGGTCAGCCATGAAGTGGTTGGCGAAGATATTAAACTGATTTATCGCCCAAAACGCTTAACGGAGGAAAAATGCTGAAAAAGTTATTGCAATCAGTGTTGATCGGGCTGTGTACCGCTGTCGTTGTTTTGGCGCTTATCCCACTGTTTCAAGGTAACAGCAATTTTTTTTCGCGACAACATGATGATTTGCAGGTTGTTTCCTATGCCAGTGCGGTGCGAATCGCCTCTCCGGCTGTGGTCAATGTGTATAACCAATCGTTGCAAGCCAGTAGTCTTGACCGTGGTTTGAGTGATAATGGTTTGAGCAATAATGAAGTACGGGTCAATAATCTCGGTTCTGGTGTGATTATGCGTGCTGACGGCTACATTCTCACCAATCGGCATGTGATCAGTAACGCCGATCAAATTGTGGTGGCGTTGCAAAACGGGCAGATTTATCAAGCCGGGCTGGTCGGCTCTGACAGTTTAACAGATTTGGCAGTATTGAAAATTCAAGCGGAAAATCTGCCGACGATTCCGCAAAATAAACAGCGACGGGTCTCGGTCGGCGATGTTGTCTTGGCAATCGGCAATCCGTATAACTTGGGACAGAGCGTCAGTCAAGGCATTATCAGTGCCACTGGGCGCAGTGCGTTGGGGGAGATCGGGCGACAAAACTTTATTCAAACTGACGCTTCAATCAATCGCGGCAATTCCGGTGGTGCTTTGATTAATACCGCCGGAGAGCTGATCGGAATTAACACCTTAAGCATCGGCAAGGACAGCAGTGAAATTGCGGAAGGGCTGAGCTTTGCGATTCCGATTAATATCGTCAATGATGTATTGAAAAAAATTATTCAAGATGGGCGTGTGATCCGTGGTTATTTTGGGGTGGAAAGCCAGATTTTTTACAATAATGAAGATCAATTGGGTTTAAATCAACGTGGCGTTTTGGTCACAGCGGTTGCACCAAACGGACCGGCATATCAAGCCGGTATTTTACAAGGCGATCTAATTGTGCGTTTTAACGGTAAAGCGGTGAATTCACCGACCGATCTACTGCAAATTATTTCTGATACCCGTCCAGGAACGGTGGTTGAAGTACAAATTGAAAGGCTTGGGCAATTGCTCAATCTTCCGGTGACAATTGCTGAATATCCGACAGTGGGTTAGATGTGAATTTTAACCGCACTTATGCGGTTATTGCATTTCATTGTTATTTTCGCTATTAACGCCTTTTAATGGTTTTCCGTCGGCGCTGTTGATCAACACCAGAATCCCGAATAACGGGTGATCAAAATACATCATTTGGCTATCAGTATAGCTGCTTTGGCTTTGATACTGAATGGTATGTCGTTGGACGGTTTGCTGGGTTTCGGCTTCAGTCGAATTCTCTTTGACTGCATCAATATCCGGCACGGTCGAAACCGCACTTTGTGCTAAATTGCCAAAGGCTTGCTGCGAATTTCTGCTCGGTGAGTCATAACTGAATGCTAAATTGAAGTTGAGCTCAATTTTATCGTCTTGCCAAATTAACAATCGCCCGTCAATGGCTGGAACGGTCGAAGGATCGGATTGGACTCGAAGCGGAAAACTGGCACTCTGTTGCAGCAACGGCTGGGACCAAGCCTGATGGTAAAAGGGAATATAACCGCCATGCTGCTGAAATTTTGTAAAAATTTCATTGAGTTGCATTTGACCTGCCGCTAAAGTACGGGCTTGCGGCTGCTCGGCAGAGGGCAGTAGTGCATCGGCTAGCGGAATCGCAGAGGTTAATTCCGGAAATTTTTGGTTTAAGCTGTCCTGTTCAAATAGCCGCTGGAAGATAATCAATTCTACATTAATTTGAGTGGCATATTGGCTTTGATTATGTTGCTCAGCATTTTGTTCGGATACGGCAGCTGTCGTCACAAGTGCGCTATCCACAGGGCTTTCTGCCGGGGTTACTGGCAATGATACACCATTTTCAGCGGGTGCTGCTTGATTAGCATAAACTTGTGCGCCAAACACACACAGTGTTAACGATCTAATAGTTAGTGACCAAAAAGATTTGGATAACGTCATCACAGGTACTCCATCTACAACCGTGTCAAATCAACTGGCTTCCGCACTTTGAGTACCGCTCAGTCCGGGAGGCGGTACAGGCTGCGGATCTTTGCTTTCACTTTCTACCGGAGCGGTTTCCAATTGACGCGGTGGTGTTGGGTAGTCGCTCGGCTGTTCAGTTTTATTTTCACCCAATAATTTGCTTTGCAGCCGTTTGAAACTGCTTTGCGGTGAGAGCCAAATGTCTAGGAAAGCTTGGTTAAATTCACTGCCGAATTTAGGTTCTAGTACCGTATCATTCAAGACAAAATAGCCGGTATCATCTAGCGCAATGTAATTTAATAAATCTTTTGGTTGAAAGTCCGGCAAGGTTTGTTCTAATTTTTTAGCCCACAGATCTTGGGTTTCCGCCGGAATTTGCGGTGCGATATTGTTCAGCTCTTTTTTCAGCGTAATAGCAAAATTCTTGCCTTCCACTGGTTTCGCGTAATTTAGTGTCAGCATCAGTGGACGCTGGTCGGGTTGATATTGCCCGTTTTCGCTGTATAGCGTGATCGTATATATATGAAACGGTCCCCAAGTGTAGTCAACCGTTCCGACAGGCAGCCAGTTAGCAAATACCGAATTGCCGAACAGCAAAACAAATGAAGTGGCGACAATTTTCAACAATTTCATAAATAACAACCGAAAGAAAAATTAAAATGACAAAATTTATGTGATTATAACATAAATAATCAGAACTGCTATTGAGCTAAAACATCAACAGACTCTAAAAGGCGAATAACAAAAAACGGGATCAAATGATCCCGTTTGCTTGGTTTTCGTCATGGTTATTTCAAACTGCCGACCATATCTTCAGGGCGCACCCATTGATCAAATTGCTCAGCGGTCACTAACCCCAGATTGATCGCTTCTTCTTTCAGGGTTGTACCGTTTTTATGCGCAGTTTTAGCGATTTTTGCCGCATTCTCGTAGCCAATATGCGTGTTGAGTGCGGTTACCAACATCAACGAATTTTGCAACTGCATTTGAATGCGTGGATGGTTCGGTTCGATACCGACGGCGCAGTGTTCGTCAAACGAGACACAGGCATCAGCCAGCAGTTGGGCTGATTGCAGGAAGTTCGCCGCCATCACTGGCTTAAACACGTTCAGTTGGAAGTGGCCTTGCGTGCCGGCGAAAGAGATGGTGGTGTCGTTGCCCAGCACTTGTGCGCACACCATGGTCAAGGCTTCGCATTGGGTTGGGTTGACTTTACCCGGCATAATTGAAGAACCCGGCTCATTTTCAGGAATCAAAATTTCGCCGATGCCGGAACGTGGTCCTGATGCCAATAAACGAATGTCGTTGGCAATTTTGTAGAGCGAAACCGCCAGTTGTTTTAAGGCACCGTGGGTTTCTACAATCGCATCGTGGGCTGCCAGCGCTTCAAATTTGTTCTCAGCCGTCACGAACGGCAAACCGGTAAATTTGGCAATATATTCCGCCACTTTGACATCGTAGCCTTTAGGCGTGTTCAACCCGGTGCCGACAGCGGTGCCACCTAGCGCCAATTCCGCCAAGTGCGGTAGCGTATTTTTCAGCGCTTTCAAGCCGAAATCCAACTGTGCCGCATAAGCGGAAAACTCTTGTCCCAGAGTCAATGGAGTGGCGTCCATCAAGTGAGTACGCCCGATTTTGACCACATCTTTAAACGCAGCTGCTTTTTCAGCAAAGGTTTTTTGCAAGCGTTCAACACAAGGGATGGTAGTTGCTACCACTTTTTTGTACGCAGCAATATGCATGGCGGTAGGGTAGGTATCGTTAGAGGATTGGGATTTATTCACATCATCATTTGGGTGAATAATGCTTTTCTCGCCTAATTTGCCGCCATTTAACACGTGCGCCCGATTGGAGACTACTTCATTGACATTCATATTCGATTGGGTACCGGAGCCGGTTTGCCAGATCACCAGTGGGAATTGATCGTCCAATTTATTCGCCAAAATTTCATCGCAGGCTTGGGCGATTAAATCGCGTTTTTCTGCCGGCAACACGCCCAGATCGGTGTTGGCAAACGCTGCAGCTTTTTTCAGATAACCAAAGGCTTCGATAATTTCATGCGGCATCGAAGCGGCAGGACCGATTTTAAAATTGTTGCGTGAACGCTCGGTTTGTGCCGCCCAATATTTATCTGCCGGAACCTGAACTTCACCCATAGTGTCTTTTTCGATACGAAATGTCATAGTAATTTCCTTTTTTTGATAATAGATAACAGGAAAATTTTAACATTACTACCTATTAAGTGGAATGCAAAGGGATGATCTAAATCATGACAAATGAAGTTTTGTGAGCAAAATCACGAAGTTTAGCATGAAAAAAACCGCAAGGACGACGAACTCGCCCTTGCGCAAGTTTAGCGGGACAGGCGAATAATCGCTTGCACGCTTTCGCCTTGTACTAATCGGCGGTGAATCCGTGATGTTTCTACACAAAGCATGGTTTGATAGCCGTTTTGCGACATGTTGGAGGTTTTTTTGTGCCATGGATTCCACACCACAATATCCGAAGCATTGATATGCTCAATTTCAATCGTGCGCTGCTGTGCCTTATCTTCAATCCGGCTGATCGGATTTTCTGCGGAGTAAATACAATCGGTTTCCTGATCGAATTGGCGTGGCGACGGCACATTTTCCTGCTGATTATTCAACGTATTCAGTGCGCTTTTCGGCAAACCGTGCAACGTGGTTTCGGCAATATCGCCCAGATTAAAATAGCTGTGTAGTGCCAATTGTGCGTCTTGCGCGCCGTAGTGAGTGAAACTTAGCCTACATTCATCACCAAACGTCATTTTCAATTGGGCTTCAACCAGCTTGTGCTGGTCATACAGGGTGAAATTCAGTTCGGCTTGCTCATCGCTGATATGCCATTGGCTGAACTGCCATAAATTAATCCGCGCATAGCCGTGCGCTGGGCTGCCGTTATCTTTAAACCACGGATAGCACAGCGGAATACCACCGCGAATCGCGGCACCCAGCCTAAACGGCTCAATTTCACTCAACCAAAAAATATCCTGAGCAGCAAAGTGCGGTTGCCAACTCAGCAAATGTGCGCCTTGCAAGGCGATCATTGCTTTGCCAACGGCATGATCAAGCACGATAACCGGAATTTCATTGATTTGTTGCAGCGAAAGATTGGGGTGAATTTGTCTAATAAATTGGGCTTTGGGCAGTGACATAAGTGAATCCTTGTTGAAAGTGTTATCAATATTCTACGCTGACCAACAGGATTGGCAACCGGATTTAGTTGTAACTAATATGTAATTTTGTCTCCATTTGTTGATGGAGAATTCTAACCACAAAAATATCATTTTTACGGATACGGTAGAAAATCGTATGTTGTTGATGAGGAAAGCTCATCAATGTAGTATCAATAGCAGTACATTTTTTGCCGATGAGAGGTGATGCAGCTAATCTTAATAGTGCATTTTCTAACGACAACAAATAGTCAGAGGCTTTTGGGGCTCCAAAATTTATCAGACTATAACGAGTAATTTTAGCAAAATCGTACTCTGCCAGTTTTGAGAGTTTATACATTTAATAATTGTTTTTCGCGGTTAAAAATATCATGTAGAGTGAGATCGCTTTCTCCACTTTGATCACCGGCTAAAATTGCAAGGCGAAGAGTTTCATTTACCGCTTCCTGCTCTTCTAACAGCCGAAGTGCGGTGCGCATGACTTCGCTGGTTGATCCGTAGCGTCCGGATTCAACCATGCGGGTGATAAAATCGGTGAGCGGTTCGCCGAGGGTAACGCTGGTGGTGCGAGCCATAATGATGTTCCTTTTGTGTGATTAATTCACACAAAAGATAACAGGTTTAGCTAAATCTTCAAGTCTTATTTTGATTTCATCCAGGCCGGTTTACTCGCTAGCACTTGGGCATAAATCGGGCAATCCGTTTGGTGAGCGCCGGGCAGATAACCGCTGCTCATCAGAAACTCATTGACGATTTCGCCGCCGACAAATTTGAATTGTTTTTTGAACAGCTTAACCCAGTCTTGAAGCGGGCGTGGGTGGTGTTGATCGAGCCAGTTTTTGAATGAGCCATATTGTTGTTGTAGCAGCAGAATTTGTTGTGCGTTGTGAATCGCAGCGTTGACTTTCAATTTGTTGCGCACAATACCGGCATCATTTAACAATCGCTCTCGGTCGGCTTCGTTGTAGGCGGCGACGCTGGCGATGTCGAATTGCGAGTAAGCACGACGGAAATTTTGCTGCTTTTTCAGCATGAGTGTCCAGCTTAGACCGGCTTGGTTGATTTCCAGCACTAAGCGTTCAAACAGTTCGTTATCACTTTCAATCGGGTAGCCGTAATGGTGATCGTGATAGTGTTTATTCAGATTGTCTTGTTCTGGTGTTAACTGGTTTACATAATCACAATAGCTCATTGATCTTCTTCTCTTTTCTAAATTAATTGGAACGAATGCGGCGCATAAACATCGGCAAGTCATCGGTCAGCACACGTTGTTCCATCAGACCTCAATATGCTGCAACATCGGATTGCCCTGATAGCTGTCGACATCAAAAATATTGCTCTCCCAAAAGCGGTACATTTTTTCCAAATATTTCTGCCAATGGCTACCTTGAATATGGCTGAACATATAGCCAATACGTTCATCCACCATCACTTTTTGGTAAAAGGTGTTCACTAATAGCTCAATATCTTGTCAATTTCCGAGGAGTTTCTGCATCGGTATTTGCCTTATTTATTCGCCAACAAAACCGCTCTTTTCGGGGCGGGGTGGCCTTCGAGGGTTTTGCGGTGATCGTTCGGGTCAAGGAAGTCGATTAACGATTCATTTTGCAACCAGTCGGTTTTGCGCTGTTCTGCCAGCGAAGTGGCTGCCACATCAACACAGCGCACATTTTTGAAACCGCACTTTTCCAGCCAGTTGATCAACGCCGCCACCGACGGGATAAAATAGACATTTTTCATTTTGGCGTAGCGATCCGGTGGCATCAGCACCGAATTGACATCGCCATCGATCACTAAGGTTTCCAGCACCAATTCACCGCCGTTGACCAACTGATCTCGCAACTGGCTCAAATGATCCAATGGTGATTTGCGGTGGTATAGCACGCCCATCGAAAATACGCTGTCGAATGCGGCAAGTGGCTGCATCTGTTCGATGCCCAACGGAATTAAATGCGCACGGCGGTCGTTATTCAGCAATTTGCGCACCGCTTCAAACTGGCATAGGAACAGCTCGGTCGGATCAATTCCGACCACCATGTTGGCGCCCTCACCGACCATGCGCCACATATGATAACCGCTGCCGCAGCCGACGTCTAAAATGGTACGATCCTGCAACGGCGCTAAGTGCGGTAGCACCCGATTCCATTTGAAATCGGAACGCCATTCGCAGTCGATATCAATGCCGTGCAGCTGATACGGGCCTTTTCGCCACGGCATCAACTGTTTTAAATGGTAGATAATCCGTTGTTGTTCGCCAGCGGACAGCGGTTGGCTGGGAATCGCTGCGACCGCACTTTGCAAATTAATCTGTGAGGCGGTGAGTTCGGGCAAAAATTCAATCACTTTTGCCCATTTGGCGTATTCGCCGTGGGCATTTTTTTGCCATTGGCTGAGCTGCAACGGCAACGTTTCCAGCCAGTTTGCCAGTTTGCCGGTGGCGATTTGTTGATAAAAAGGGCGAAAGTCGATCATAGTTTTCTCTATTATATTTTGTCTTTTCTATTTTTCTTGCTGCTTGATGGCGATCATCGATCCAAAGTTAAAGCACTGAAACCACAATTCAACGTGGGCAAAACCGACTTCACGCAACCGCACTTTGTGTTGCGGAATGGAATCGGTGCGCATCACATTCTCAAGTGCGGTGCGTTTTTGGCTGACCTCCAGCTCACTGTAGCCGTTGGCACGCTTGAATTCGTGGTGTAAGTCGATTTGCAGTTCGTTGATGCTCGGATCGTCAAAACGGAATTTCTCCGACAGCACCAACACGCCGCCGGGAGTTAAACCGTGATAAATGTTTTGCAGCAGCAAAGTGCGGTCAGCCGGCGGCAAAAATTGCAGTGTGAAATTCAAAATCACCATTGAGGCATTTTCAATTTTGATATTGCGAATGTCATCACACACCACCTCAACCGCACTTTCACCGTGATAAGCATCGATGTGACGTTGACAGCGTTCGACCATTGCCGGCGAATTGTCGACGGCAATCAGCTTCACATTCGGCTGCTTGATATTGCGCCGTGCCGACAGGGTTGCCGCACCGCGTGAACAGCCCAGATCATAAACGTGGCTGTCCGGTTGCACAAACCTTGCTGCCAGCATACCAATCGCGGTGATGATATTCGAATAGCCCGGCACTGAACGTTGGATCATATCGGGAAACACATCGGCGACGGCTTCATCAAAAGTGAAATCGCCGATTTTTTCGATCGGCGCAGAGAAAATGGTGTCTTTATTCATCGGTTTTTTGCAAAGAGTGAAAGTGCGGTTATTGTAGCGAAAAACAGAGCGCTGTGACAGATTATTTTGGAGAGACAGAAGCGCTGGGTTGACCGCACTTTGCTTTATTCTGCGCTTTATCCTGCGGGGCAATTTGATATAGGTTAAGCTGAAATTTTATGCTATTGTGCGCGCCATACAGTCCGTTTGGGCTGATTTTCTCGATAAAATAAAAGGAAAGTGATATGAAAAAATCCGTGTTGGCGATCAGTGTTGTGGCAGCGTTGGCTGTGGTTTGGGCGGGTGGAACTTGGTACACCGGCAAAAACCTGCAACAGCAATATGCCGAAAAAATCGCAGATCTGAATAAAACGCTGGCGCAGTATTTACCACCGGTTGATGGCAATGGTCTCAAAGTGGAAAACGTCAGCTATCAGCGTGGATTTTTCAGTTCGAAAATTGTAGATAAGCTGGTTTTACAGGATCATGATCAACCAATTGAATTGGTGTTTGAAAGTGCGGTGCAACATGGTCCGTTGCCATTGGCACGCTTGGCAAAATTTGAATTGAAACCAGTGGTGGTGAGCGGCAATGCGAAATTGGTGAATAACTCAAGCGTAGCAGCTTGGTTTAAAGCGACCAAAGAACAAGCACCTTTCAGCACAGATTTTACGCTGGATTACAGTGAGAAAGTGGTTGCCCGCAGCCGGTTTGCTGCGTTGCAATGGGCTGAAAGCAACCTTGAATTTAAGATGTCGGATCTCGTGATTGATTCGGATACTGATCTGAACGCAATTGGCAACATTAAATTGAATCTGGATCAGCTTAGTTTTTCGGAGCAAGCCGCTGAAACAGCGCAGAACAGCACCGCCTTGCACATTAACGGCATCAAGATGGAGAGTCGGCAGCAACAGGCAAAAGGCTTTGAAAATCTGGCGACAGGCAGCAGCCGTTTGACCGTCAACGATATTCTGTTCGATCAGCAGCCCGGCGAGCAAAGTGATGATTCGCCGTTGAAATTGCAGATCAGCGACACCAGCATCGATAGTGAAGTGCAATTGCATGACGGTTTTATTGATATTTCGTCTAAAAATTTGCTAGGTAAATTATTGATTAACGAAAACCATTTCGGGCAGTTCCAGTTTGATCTGGGCATTAGACATCTTGACGGAAAATCGCTGAATGATTTGGTTGAATTGCTGAAAAATATGCCGTCAGACGGTGAATTTACGCCGGAACAAGACGAGCAAGGCAAGCAATTGTTGCAAACCCTTATGGCAAATCATCCACAGCTACAATTTTTACCGCTGGCTTGGCGTAATGAAGGCGGCACCAGTCAACTGAATCTTGATATCGGTTTCAATAATAGTGATCAAGTTGGCGAAAATATGCTGTCGCTGTTTTCCAAATTTGAACTCAGTGGAGAAGTCAATAAACAGATGTTGCGCAGCCTGATCACCGCAGTAGTTGAAATGAATAACCCGGATATGACGGATCAAGGGCTGGCACAAACTATTGACGACTCTTATCAAGCGGCAAGCGCCGACTTACTTGTTGACGGTACATTTATTGATACCCCAGAGGCGTTCACCGCCAATTTGATCTTGGAAAACGGCGTCTTGAAACACAACGGTGAAGTGGTGGCGGAAGAGAAACTCAATGAATTTGTGATGAGCATGGTGATGGCTGCCGCATTTTACAATATGTCTGATGATGACCACCAATACAATCAAGATGATGAGCAATGGGGGGAAGATGGTGAGGTCTATCCTGACGATCAGTTGGATGACAGTTTCTCACCGGCAGATGACGGTTATGACTTGGCAATCCCGGATTTATCGCCGTCAGATTTAGAAGGTTTGCCGGAGGCAGTGCCACAACAATAGTTTTGAGAATATTTTACCCAAGTGCGGTTTTAGCCTGATTAGCGAAACCGCACTTTTGATTTTGACGGCAGATAAACCAGTTCATTCCTGCTAAAAATTCCGCTATAATCCGCCAGTTAATCTTTCTAAAATTGAAAGCCCATTTAAAATCAGCAAGGAACACACTATGATGCGGACACATTATTGCGGATCACTGAATCAAAGCAATGTCGGACAACAAGTTACATTAAGCGGTTGGATTCACCGCCGCCGAGATTTCGGGGCGATGATTTTTGTCGATCTGCGTGATCGTGAAGGCATTGTGCAAGTGTTTTTTGATCCGGCACAGCAAGAAGCATTTGCGGCGGCGGCGGCATTGCGCAATGAGTTTTGTGTTCAGATTCAAGGGGAAGTGATTGCCCGCACTGAAAAAAACATCAATCCGGATATGGCGACCGGCGAAGTGGAAGTGCTGGCGAAAACGCTGAAAATCTACAACAGCGCTGCTGTGTTGCCGCTAGATTTTAATCAAAATAATACCGAAGAGCAGCGTCTGAAATATCGTTATCTCGATCTGCGCCGCCCAGAAATGGCACAACGGATTAAAACCCGTGCCAAAATAACCAGTTTTGTACGCCGCTTTATGGATGAACACGGCTTCTTGGATATCGAAACCCCGATGCTGACCAAAGCCACACCGGAAGGTGCGCGCGATTACTTGGTGCCGAGCCGGGTGCATAAAGGCAAATTCTATGCGCTTCCACAATCGCCGCAACTGTTCAAACAATTGCTGATGATGTCCGGCTTTGACCGCTATTATCAAATTGTGAAATGTTTCCGTGACGAAGATTTGCGTGCCGATCGTCAACCTGAATTCACCCAAATCGATGTGGAAACTTCGTTTATGAGCGCAGAAGACGTGCGCGAAAAAATGGAAGCGTTGGTGCACGGTTTATGGCAACAGATTATCGGCGTCGATTTGGGACAGTTTCCGATCATGACTTATGCCGAAGCGATGCGCCGTTTTGGCTCGGATAAACCGGATTTGCGTAATCCGCTGGAACTGGTTGATGTAGCTGATTTATTGAAAGACGTGGAGTTTAAAGTGTTCAGCGGTCCGGCAAACGATACGAAAGGACGGGTGAGCGCACTTCGTGTGCCGAACGGTGCAACGTTGACTCGTAAACAAATTGACGACTACACCCAATTCGTCGGCATCTACGGCGCAAAAGGTTTGGCGTGGCTGAAAGTGAATGATTTAGCGGCAGGCATTGACGGCGTGCAAAGCCCGATTGCCAAGTTTTTGTCAGCCGAGGTGCTAAGTGCGGTGTTGACACGCACCCAGGCGCAAAGCGGCGATATTATTTTCTTCGGTTCGGATAAATACAATATCGTGACCGATTCGATGGGGGCATTGCGCCTGAAAGTCGGTAAAGATTTAGCCTTGACCCAATTAGATCAATGGAAACCGCTGTGGGTAATCGATTTCCCAATGTTTGAACGTGACGAAGAAGGTCACTTGGCGGCAATGCATCACCCGTTCACTTCACCGAAAGATTTCAGCCCAGAAGAACTGGCGCAAGATCCGACCAGTGCGGTCGCCAATGCGTATGATATGGTGATCAATGGTTACGAAGTCGGTGGTGGTTCGGTGCGGATCTTCGATCAAAAAATGCAACAAACCGTGTTCAGCATTTTGGGCATTAACGAACAAGAGCAACAAGAAAAATTCGGTTTCTTACTAGATGCGCTGAAATTCGGCACGCCGCCGCATGCTGGCTTAGCGTTTGGTTTGGATCGCCTCACCATGCTGTTGACCGGAACCGACAATATCCGTGATGTGATTGCTTTCCCGAAAACCACTGCCGCAGCCTGTTTGCTGACCGACGCACCAAGTTTTGCTAATGAGCAAGCATTGAATGAGCTTGCTTTAACGGTCGCAAAAGCGAAAGAGTAGATGGCAGGATTTAAACGTCCTGAATCGGTGTTGGTGGTGATTTACGCCACTAATACCCAACGTGTTCTGATGTTGCAGCGTAACGACGATTCAGACTTTTGGCAGTCGGTGTCGGGCAGTTTGGAACAAAATGAAACCGCACTTTGCGCCGCCAAGCGAGAAGTGGCGGAGGAAACGGGGTTAAGTGCGGTTAGTTTAGTTGATTGTCAGCGTTCTGTGGATTTTGAAATTTTTCCGCAATTTAGGCATAAATACGCACCCAATATAACCCATTGCCACGAGCACTGGTTTTTATTGCCATTAGCTGATGAGTGCGAAGTGCGGTTGAGCGAGCATTCGACGTATTGCTGGGTGACGGCAGCGCAGGCAGTGATGATGACGAAGTCGTGGAACAATGCGGCGGCGATTGAGCAGTTGTTACTGAACACATAAGGGTAAAAATGAACAAATATAGATTGGTGTTTTTACTGATGTTATGCATGAGCCAATTTGCCAACGCGGTTAGCGTTCGACCCGTGCAGTTACCGAATGGTGCAGCGATTGCTAATATTGCCTTTGAAGAATCGGTCGGTTTGCTGGCAATCACGCAGCAGGGCGAATTATGGCAGCAGCAAGTGGATTGGCAATTGCTGAGTCGTGATGTTGCGTCGGATAGCCCGTTGGCTGCCGGATTTCAAAAAATTACTTTTACCGATAAGCAACAGCATTTTCAATTGATTAGCCAAGGAAGGCTGCAATCATCAAATATTAAAATTAGTCCACACTCTGGCTTTGTGCCGTTGGCATTGGCGACAATTGCGGTGGTTGAACAGGACGGTAAGGCGCATATTGCCAGAATAGAGGCACAACCTGAATTGAAGGTTGTTGCAATGCGGCAGGATTTTACAGTGTTGCCGGATTTAAATCCGCTGGCGCTTGAGTTGAATCATAACGGTAAGCATATTGCTGTGTTGGCACAACCGACAAAGCAATATGCGCACGGTGTATTGGGAGATAGTTGGGAAGCGAAGCAAGTGCGGTATTTGGAACGGCACGATTTACGTGATTTAGCTGCACCCTTGATCTTAAATCAGACTGATGTGATTGAAGATAATGCACCGATTGCTGCGTATTATCAACAAAAAAATGCCATTGCAACCACCATTTCCAATGGGCAGGAAGGGGCAAGAGCTGCGTTGATTACCCTTGAAAATAATGCGCTGGTCGTGGCGGCACAAAGCAAACCGATTGGACAAGCGTACCGCTGGTTGTCGCTAATCAGTGCTCGGCAACAACTGTTTTCAGTGGTTAAACCGCACTTATCGGGCACATTGACCGCATACGATACCAGCAGCAAAGCAACGTTACCACAGAGTGAGTTGGCTCAAGGCGTGAGCAATCACAAAATCGGATCTTATCAGCGTAATATCAGTTTGGTCATGCACAACCAGATTGTGTTGCCGAGCGCAAATTTTCGTGAATTGAAAATGTGGGATCTAGCACAGAAGGGTTTTAGAGATGACAAGTTGGTATTTAACGCCGATATTGTAAAATTGGTGCCGTTTAAACAGGATTTTCTGGTGTTGCTACGTAACGGCGAGTTGCATCAGGTTTCATTTTAGTCAAAAACAAAAATAAGAGGAAATTGAACATGGCAGGTCATAGTAAATGGGCAAATATTAAACACCGCAAAGCAGCGCAAGATGCGCAGCGTGGTAAAATTTTTACCAAATTAATCCGTGAATTGGTTACCGCAGCCAAAATCGGCGGTGGTGATGCAGCTGCAAACCCGCGTTTGCGTGCGGCGGTGGATAAAGC
Organism: Testudinibacter crocodili; assembly: GCA_006228005.1. Classification (GTDB taxonomy): domain Bacteria; phylum Pseudomonadota; class Gammaproteobacteria; order Enterobacterales; family Pasteurellaceae; genus Chelonobacter. The sequence continues at coordinate 32,560 of VDHG01000011.1, read as the reverse complement.
CTTAGCCAGTAATATGACCCGTGATACTATTAACCGTGCGATTGAACGTGGCGTGGGCGGTGGCGATGACACCAATATGGAAACCAGAGTATACGAAGGCTATGGTCCGGGCGGCACGGCGGTGATGGTCGAGTGTTTGAGCGATAATGCCAACCGCACGATTTCGCAAGTACGACCAAGTTTCACCAAGTGCGGTGGCAACCTGGGAACTGAAGGTTCGGTCGGCTATTTGTTCACGAAAAAAGGATTGATTTTGATTGCGCAAGGCGATGAAGATGCGCTGATGGAAGCGGCTATCGAAGCCGGTGCCGACGATGTGCAGCCGCAAGATGACGGTAGTTTCGAAATCTACACCGCATGGGAAGAGTTGGGCTCGGTACGTGACGGCATCGAAGCCGCTGGTTTTAACATTGAGAGTGCTGAAGTGTCGATGATTCCGTCCACTACGGTGGATTTGGATGCCGAAGCCGCGCCCAAATTGCTACGCTTGATTGATATGCTGGAGGAGTGTGATGATGTACAAAACGTGTATCACAACGGTGATATCAGCGATGAAGTAGCGGCGTTGTTGTAATCTTTAGTGTAGGGTGGGTCTTGACCCACCTTTTTTATTGCAAATTTTTGATAGATAGTTATGGCAATCATTTTAGGCATTGACCCCGGCTCACGTGTCACCGGATACGGTGTGATTCGACAGAATGGGCGCAAGTTGGAATATCTGGGCAGCGGGGCGATTCGTACCGCCGTTGACGATTTGCCGACCCGTTTGAAGCGGATCTATGCTGGCGTAAGTGAGATTATCACCCAGTTTCAGCCGGATATGTTTGCGATAGAGCAAGTATTCATGGCGAAAAACCCCGATTCCGCCTTGAAACTGGGGCAAGCACGTGGTGTAGCGATTGTTTGCGCCACTAATTTTGATTTGCCGGTATTTGAATATGCGGCGCGATTGGTCAAACAAACCGTGGTCGGCAGCGGTTCGGCGGATAAAGTCCAAGTGCAGCATATGGTGACCCGCATTCTGAATTTATCGGCTGAACCACAGGCGGACGCCGCCGATGCGCTGGCGATTGCCATTACCCATGCACACAGCTTGCAGCACTCTCTTCAAATCGGAAAAACCGCTAATACCGCACTTAAAATGGAAAAGAGCGGTTTGATTCTCCAAGCGCGTTATAGTCGTGGGCGCTTTCGTTTAAAAGCAGAAAAATAACTGGTTATTTATACAGTTTTATTTTATGCTAAGCACATTGCATTATTTTCAGTGAGAAAGAGAAAATTCACCATGATTGGACGTTTACAGGGAACGATTATCGAAAAACAGCCGCCGGAAATTGTACTGGACGTGCAGGGAGTCGGCTATGAGCTGCTGCTGCCGATGACCAGTTTTTACAGCTTGCCGGAAATCAATGACAGTGTCGTATTGTTTACCCATCTGGTGGTACGTGAAGATGCACATTTATTGTTCGGTTTCGCCACGAAGCAAGACCGCACTTTGTTCCGGGAATTGATTAAAACCAATGGCGTTGGGCCGAAACTGGCGCTGGCAATTTTGTCTGCGATGTCCGTTGATGAGTTTGCTTTTGCAATTGAGCGGGAAGAACTGTCTAAACTGGTGAAGATTCCAGGTGTTGGCAAAAAAACCGCAGAGCGGTTATTGGTTGAATTAAAAGGTAAATTCGCCAATATGCCGAAGGCTGATTTCTTTATCAAAATACCGAACGGTCGTCATCGTGATCTGGATTTGAGCACGCCGAATTATGAAGATGATGCGGTAGCGGCGCTGGTGGCGTTGGGTTATAAAGCCTTGGATGCAGAAAAAATGGTGAAACGGATTGCCAAGCCGGAACTGACAAGCGAACAACTGATTCGGGAAGCGTTAAAAGCGGCGCTATAAAACAGAAGAGAAAAGAGCGGTATGATTGAAGCAGATCGAATTATCAGTGCGGCAGAAATCGGGGAAGAAGATGTTCTTGATCGTGCAATTCGCCCTAAATTATTGCAAGATTATGTCGGGCAGAATGCGGTGCGTGAGCAGATGGATATTTTTATCCGAGCAGCAAAACTGCGCAAAGATGCGTTGGATCACCTGTTGATTTTTGGTCCGCCGGGATTGGGGAAAACCACGCTTGCCAATATTATTGCCAACGAAATGGGGGTGAATATCCGCACTACCTCAGGTCCGGTGTTGGAAAAAGCCGGGGATTTGGCAGCGATGCTGACTAATCTGGAAGCCCATGATGTGCTGTTTATTGATGAAATTCACCGCCTTTCACCAGCAATTGAAGAAGTGCTGTATCCGGCAATGGAAGATTATCAACTGGATATTATGATCGGCGAAGGACCGGCGGCACGCTCGATTAAACTGGATTTACCACCGTTTACCCTTGTCGGCGCAACTACGCGCGCTGGCTCATTGACTTCGCCGTTGCGCGATCGTTTCGGGATCGTACAGCGCTTGGAGTTTTATTCGGTGGAAGATTTGACCTCGATCGTGACGCGCAGCGCCAATTGTTTAAATTTGCGGATTGAAGAGGGCGCTGCTTTGGAAGTTGCACGCCGTTCACGCGGTACACCGCGTATTGCCAACCGTTTGTTGCGTCGGGTGCGTGATTATGCCGATGTAAAAAACAGTGGTTTGATTAGTATTGAAATTGCTTGCTCAGCACTGAAGATGTTGGATATTGATGCCAAAGGTTTTGATTATATGGATCGTAAACTACTAAGTGCGGTGGTGGAGCGCTTTGACGGCGGTCCGGTCGGTTTAGACAGCTTGGCGGCGGCGATTGGAGAAGAACGTGAAACCATTGAGGATGTGCTAGAACCGTATTTGATTCAACAAGGTTATTTACAGCGTACGCCACGTGGACGGATCGCGACCTCAAAAACTTATCTACATTTGGGGTTGGATTCCCGTCTTGAGTGAGTAAATAAGTTTTTATACGAGAATGGCTGATTAAGGTTGAACCTGTTGGTTCTTGATGTTGTTCAGTGCAACCAAGCCTTTGTCACAGCTTTTGATTTGTACTTCACGTTCTAAAGCTAAGATTTGTTTTTTACTTTGTGAGAGTTTGTTTTTGATATTGGCGAACTGGGTGTGAGTGCCCGGTTGTTTTTCCGCTTCTTTGATCAGTTGCTCGGTTTCGGTAAAGAGTTGGTTACATTGCTGCGGAATACTGCTTGTTATGGGGGTACTGGTAGAGGTATTGGCTGAGGCAGCACCGATGAATAATGCCAGGGCAGCAGAAGCAACAATTTTTTTTAACATTTCCTTTTCCTTCGATGAAAAATACAAAAACAACGAGACAACATTGGCGCTATTGATACGTTTATCAGCCGTGATAATTTTGCCTGCGAAAAATCTTTCCACAAAATAGCAAAAGAATAAAACGATGTCTATAAAAGCAACGAAAATATTTGTTTTATGTGTAAAATATCCGACTGAATTTATAGGATATGTGTATAAAAAATAGCAATATTTTCAATAAATTGATTTAAGTCAAAATGAGGCCGTTCGTGAATGAGCAATTTTTTGAGATATGTTCAAAAATGTGACGGGAATATTAATTTTTCTGTTTTTAATACTCGCATTACAGAGTATTATAGGCAGGCATAAATTTAGCTTATTTAAAGATTTATCTAGATTGTGTCAATTTGGCTGGTTTGGATAAGTGTTTTGAGTAAGTTAACTTTATTAACATCAGGAATATTTGTCGGATGTTTGGGGTGATTACGAATGTAATCAATGTCAGAGAAACTTGTAGTATATACAAGGAGTTGAGATGTTAGATATTGTTGAACTCTCGAGATTGCAGTTTGCGTTAACTGCGCTATATCACTTTTTGTTTGTACCGCTTACTTTAGGTCTTTCCTTTATTTTGGTAATAATGGAAACCTTGTACGTGGTTACCGGCAAAGAAGTGTATAAAGATATGACCAAATTTTGGGGTAAATTATTTGGTATCAATTTTGCCTTAGGGGTAACAACTGGGATAACAATGGAATTCCAGTTCGGTACCAACTGGTCGTACTATTCACATTATGTTGGCGATATCTTCGGTGCGCCTTTGGCTATTGAAGCGTTATTGGCTTTCTTTATGGAATCGACTTTTGTCGGCTTGTTCTTCTTCGGATGGGACAGATTGTCAAAAGGCAAACATTTGATGGCGACTTATTTGGTCGCATTCGGCTCCAATTTGTCGGCGATGTGGATTCTGGTAGCAAACGGTTGGATGCAAAATCCGATTGGATCTGAATTTAATTTTGAAACCATGCGAATGGAAATGACCAGCTTCTTGGATTTGTGGTTGAATCCGGTGGCACAAAGTAAATTCTTGCATACCTTGTCTGCGGGTTATGTTTGCGGCGCTATTTTTGTGTTGTCTATCAGTTCTTACTACCTGTTAAAAGGGCGTGATATTGGCTTTGCGAAACGCTCTTTCTCCGTTGCTGCGTCTTTCGGCATTATTGCTATTTTCTCGGTCTTGCTGATGGGCGATGAATCCGGTTATGAAATCGGACAAGCACAGCCGGTGAAATTGGCTGCGATGGAAGGGGAGTGGCATACTTCACCTGCGCCTGCTGATTGGAATATGGTGATTATCCCTAACGAAGCGGAAATGAAAAATGACTTTGCAATCCAAATTCCTTATGCTGCGGGGATTATTGCAACGCGTTCTTTAACCAAAGAAATTACCGGTTTAACCGAGCTGAAAGCTATTAATGAAAAGCGTGTTCGCAATGGTATTATGGCCTATGATTTATTGCAGAAATTGCGTAGTGGTAGTGCCAGTGAAGCTGATAAAGAGTTGTTTAAAGTTTACCAAAAAGATCTGGGATTTGGCTTATTGTTAAAACCATATACCGAAAATGTGGTCGATGCAACAGAAGCGCAAATTCAGCAAGCTGCTGCGGATACGATACCTAAAGTGGGACCAACATTCTGGTCATTCCGTGTCATGATGCTTGCCGGTGGCTTAATGTTACTGTTATTGATTGGTGCATTTGCTCAAACTGCGCGCAAAACAATCGGGTCTAAACCTTGGTTCTCAAAAGCACTCCTGTTTTCTTTACCGTTGCCATGGATTGCAATTGAAAGTGGCTGGTTCTTGGCGGAATATGGTCGTCAACCTTGGGCAATTTATGAAATGTTGCCGGTCGGTGTGGCTAATTCTGCTTTGACAACCGGTGACCTATGGTTCTCAATCATTTTAATCTGTGCGTTATACACAATTTTCTTGATTGCAGAAATGTATCTGATGTTCAAATATGGACGTTTGGGGCCAAGTTCATTGAAAACCGGTCGCTACCATTTTGAACAAACAGCAAGATAATCAGGAGCCTAATCATGATTGACTACGAAATTCTACGCTTTATTTGGTGGCTGCTTGTGGGCGTTTTGCTCCTGGGTTTTGCAGTGACCGATGGTTTTGACATGGGAGTTTTGACCCTATTGCCTTTCGCTGGTAAGAAAGAAGTTGAGAAACGAATTATGATCAACTCGATTGCACCACATTGGGATGGCAACCAAGTCTGGCTATTGACCGCTGGTGGAGCAATGTTTGCTGCTTGGCCGATTGTTTATGCGACATCTTTCTCAGGCTTCTATATTGCCATGATTCTGGTGTTAGCCGCACTTTTCTTCAGACCGGTTGGTTTGGAGTATCGTGCGAAAATTGATAATCCAAAATGGCGTACAGCCTGGGACTGGGGATTATTCCTCGGTGGCTTTGTGCCGTCATTGGTATTCGGTGTGGCATTCGGTAACTTATTACAAGGTGTACCATTTGAATTTAACGATATTTTACAAGTTAAATATACCGGTTCGTTCTTTGGTTTGCTGAATCCATTTGCTTTGTTGTGTGGTTTAATCAGCTTGTCTATGCTGACAACCCAAGGCGCAGCATGGTTACAAATGAAAACCACAGCCGAATTACGTGATCGCGCACGCATGATCACTCAAGTTGGGGCGTTTGCAACGGTTATCACTTTTGTGTTGGCTGGGGTATGGTTGTTGTTTAAAGATGGCTATATTGTAACCAGTGTCATTGATAAGAGTGGTCCTTCAACTCCATTGGGGAAAGAGGTTATTCTGGAAACCGGTGCATGGTTTAATAACTACAGAGAGATGCCGATTCTTTGGGCACTGCCTATTCTTGCGGTTGTTTCTGGTTTATTGAATATTGTGTTTTCTAAAGCGAACCGCTCTGGATTTGCATTCCTGTTTTCATCATTGACGATGGCAGGTATTATCTTTACCTGTGGTGTTGCAATGTTCCCATTCATTATGCCGTCAATTACTCATCCGAATACCAGTTTGCTGATGTGGGATTCTACATCTAGCCACCTGACATTAATGCTGATGTTTGTGCTGGCATTAGTTTTCGTGGTGATTTTGCTGACTTATACAATTTGGGCATACGCAAAAATGTTTGGTCGCTTGGATAGCAACTTTATCGAAGAAAACAAAAACTCACTATACTAATACAAGTAAAGTAGTACAAGTAAAGAGGAATTATTATGTTTTATATAGCTTGGGTGTTAGGCGTTTTATTAGCGGTTTTCTTCGCGGCTATCGTTACGATCAGTATTGAAAAAACCGGTAAATTTGATGAGTAACTATGATTGATCGACTCTATCAATTGGTAAACAAGGGCTCTTATAGAGCCCTTTCACTTATCCTTGCCATTGTCTTAATGGTGTCTATTTTCCTGAATGCCAAAAAATTTGCGCTGGAATTAGGTGGTCCTTCGCCGCTGTTCACACTGTTTTTGATTTGGGGAACCTCTACATTATGGATTCATGGCATGGGGTTAGAAATTAGAAAAGATCGTTGGAAGGCAGTATTTAACCCTCTTATTGGCTATTGCGCAGCAATAGGCGGGCTGTTTTACATCTATTTTATCTAAAATTACAGCTCAAGTGCGGCTTTAAAACCGCACTTCCATTCTTGATTATCATCATATTTTTACTTGTAACAACAAAGTGCGGTATGTTTGTTGTATAGTTGGGTAACATTCATCAACAGACCCTAAGCAAAGCGTCAATATGTTTTATGTGATTAAAAATATAATTTGTGATCCAGCTCCCAATCACTAGACAAATATCAAACAATTCTTGATAATAGCAACTTCGAAAATTGAGAGGATAATAGCGATGCAGCAGATGCCAATCAGAGTTTACTACGAAGATACGGATGCCGGCGGCGTAGTTTATCATGCGCGTTATCTTCATTTTTTTGAAAGAGCCAGAACCGAGTTTTTGCGAGAAGTAGGCTTTGAACAGCAAAAATTATTGGCTGATTTTCATTTGGCGTTTGTAGTACGCAAAATGCAGATTGATTACCGAACAGCGGCAAAATTAGATGATGCTTTAGTGGTGGAAACTCAAATCCGACAGCTCAAGCAGGCAAGTATTGTTTTTGAACAGAAATTATTAAGGGAAGATGAATTATTGTCGGAGGCAACTGTCTTAGTTGCAACGGTAGATTTATCGAAAATGAAACCGATACCGATGCCTGAAGAAATCAGGGCGGTGTTGGCAGCACAGTAAATATTGTAGAACTGACTAATCGGGGTTATTGATGTCAACAGAGTTAAACTTCCTGGCACTTTTTTTAGATGCAAGTGTGATCGTACAGATTGTAATCGCAATCTTGATCCTTTTTTCTATTATGTCATGGGCTATTATTATTCAGCGCAGCGGTATTTTACGTCAAGCGTTAAAATCTTCTGCGAGTTTTGAGGATCGTTTTTGGTCGGGTGAAGATTTAAATAAATTGTACGAGGGCATGGATAATCGCCGTGACGGCTTAAGTGGCAGCGAACAAATTTTTTATGTCGGTTTCAAAGAATTTTTGCGTTTACAACAAACGGCGTCAAGCACACCGGAATCGATTATTCAAGGAACGAGCCGTGCAATGAATCTGACCTTGAATCGTGAAATCGAAGACGTGGAAAATCGGATTCCGTTTTTGGCAACAGTCGCATCGATCAGCCCATATATTGGATTGTTCGGTACGGTATGGGGAATCATGCACGCATTTATGGCACTGAGTAATGTGAAACAAGCGACCTTGCAAATGGTTGCGCCGGGGATCGCCGAAGCGTTGATTGCCACTGCAATTGGCTTGTTTGCTGCGATTCCGGCAGTAATGGCATATAACCGTTTAAGTTTGCGAGTCAGTAAATTGGAACAGAACTATGCTAACTTTATCGATGAATTCACGACAATTTTACATCGTCAGGCTTTCGCTAAAAAAAGCGTTAATTAATTTCCGCACAGCGTATCGTAAAGTATAAGAGGATAGTATGTCATACAGACGCAAACGTCGTGATATGAAGTCGGAAATTAATATTGTTCCGTTTCTGGATGTGTTATTGGTGTTACTGTTGATTTTTATGGCGACAGCGCCAATTATCAGCCAGAGTGTACAGGTTGAATTGCCGGATTCGGTGGACAGTCAGTCGGTTTCCAATGAAGATAAAACACCCATTATTCTAGAAGTTGCGGGTGTCGGTAGCTACACGTTGGCGATCAACGGTGAACGCCATGAGAATTTAACCGAGCAGATGGTGACCGAAATGGCGAAACAAGAGTTTGATAAAGATAACAACAGCTTGTTTTTAGTTGGCGGTGCAAAAGAAGCGCCTTATGAAGAAGTGATCAAAGCTTTGAATTTGTTGCATCTTGCCGGTATTAAATCCGTCGGATTAATGACCAACCCTTTATAATCGAATAATCACGGGATCAACGGTGCAGACTGAGAAAAAACAGAAATTAAATCGTGCAGTTTTGATTTCAACTATCCTGCATGGGCTGCTGTTCGGAATCCTGATTCTAGGATCCTTATGGTATAAATATATGCCGGCTGCCGGTGGTGGCGAAGGTGAAGGCGATGTTATGGGCGCGGTGATGGTAGATACCGGATCGGCCGCGCAAGAGTGGGGACGAATTCAACAGCAGCAAAAAGGGGATGTTGAAAAAGCCAAACGTGAAGAATTGGAGCAGCGAGCCCAAGAACAAGAGAAAAAACAGCAGGAGCAGCAGCGCCTGTTACAAGAGCAGCAACGACAAGAGCAACAGGCAAAAATCGAGCAAGCCAAACAAGAACAAGCGAAGCAAGAACAGCTAAAACAAGAGCAGGCAAAGCAAGAAGAGTTAATCCGCCAACAGCGGGTAGCTAAAGAAGCTGAAGCCAAACGCATTGCCGAACAGGCAAAACTGAAAGCAGATGCTGAAGCAAAACGTTTAGAGGCTGCCGCTAAAATAAAAGCAGAGCAAGAAGCACAGGCAGAAGCGGCTAAGGCAAAAGCAAGTGCGGAAGCGAAGGCAAAAGCAGAAGCAGAAGCGAAGGCAAAAGCAGAGGCGGAAGCTAAAGCCAAAGCACAGCAAAAAGCACAAGAAGACGCTAAAATAAAAGCCGCTGCAGAAGCTAAGGCGAAAGCAGATGCGGAAGCTAAAAGCAAGGCTGAGGCTGCCGCAAAAGCGAAAGCAAAAGCGGATGCTGCAGCCAAAGCTGAAGCTGCCAAAGCTAAAGCAGCAGCCGAAAAAGCCTCACAGCAAGCCGCATTAGATGATTTTATGAACAGTGGCACCATCGGAGGTGGTTCAAGTCGTAGCGGTGGCAACCAAAATCAAGGTGGCACAACCGGCAGCGGTGCTGGTAGGGTAAGTGGCGCCGATGGGGCACGTGTCGGTGATGAATATGCCGGTTTGATCAAACGTGCGATCAACCGTAATTTTAGAGGTGATCGAGCAGCTTTATTAGGTAAAGTATGCAATATCAAAATTTCACTGGCAAGAGATGGAACGATTTTGGATTATCAGAAGGTTTCCGGCACAGATGATATTTGCGTTCCGGCATTAAGAGCGGTTGCGGCAACCAAAAAAGTGCCACCTGCGCCTTCTGATGCGGCGTATGATAAATATAAAAACCCATTGATTGCATTTGATTTAAAATAAACGTGATTAACGACCTTGATAGGGGATTTAAATGAAATATATGACTCGAATAGTGAGCTTTTTTGCTGTTGTGTTGTTGTTACTCAGCCACACCGTTCGTGCCGAAGAAGTACGAATCGTGATTGATGAGGCGGTAGAAGGAGCTCAGCCTATAGCTGTGGTTCCGTTTAAATGGAATGGTCCCGGTTCGGCACCGGCGGATATTGCAGACATTATTGCGGCAGATTTAAGATATAGCGGCAAATTTAATCCGATCCCGGTCAGCAGAATGCCACAAACGCCATCTGCAGCGTCAGAGGTTAATCCGCAAGCTTGGGCTGCGCTAGGTATTAGTGAGGTAGTGGTCGGACAGATTACCCCGACAGGTGCCGGTTATAATATTGCTTATCAGCTGGTAGATACTATTGGTAATGGCGGTGTTGGTTCGGTTTTGCAGCAGAATAGCTATACGATCCCGAATAACAAACAGTTACGTTATGGCGCGCATACTGTGAGTGATGAAGTTTTTGAAAAGCTGACCGCTATTCGTGGTGCGTTCAGAACTCGTATTGCTTATGTAGTACAGCGTAATGGTGGCTCCACACCTTATGAGCTGCAAGTTTCAGATTATGACGGTTTTAATCAATTTGTAGTCAACCGTAGCTCGCAGCCGATTATGTCTCCAAGCTGGTCAGCCGATGGCAAACAATTGGCGTATGTTAGCTTTGAAAATAAAAAATCACAATTAGTGGTACAAGATTTGGGCTCAGGCTCACGCAGAGTGGTCTCTTCCAGTCCGCGACATAATGGCGCACCGTCATTTTCGCCGGACGGATCGCGCTTGGCATTTGCCTCTTCGCGTGACGGACAATTGAATATTTATGTGATGAATTTGGCTTCAGGTCAAACAACTCAATTAACCAGTGGGGCGGGTAATAATACCGAGCCTAGTTGGTCGCCGGACGGACAATCGATTGTCTTTACCTCCGACCGTGGCGGTAGTCCGCAGGTTTATATGATGAGTGCTTATGGTGGCGGTGCCAGTTATGTTGGTGCTGGCGGCAGAAGTTACAGTGGTCAGATTACTTCTGACGGTAAATATCTGATTATGATTTCGGCTGATCATATCGTTAAAAAAGATTTGGCAACAGGAAGCGTAGAGGTTTTGGGGTCGACGTTCTTGGACGAAAGTCCAAGTGTATCGCCTAACGGAACCATGATCATTTATAGCTCTACACAAGGGCTGGGGAAAGTGTTACAATTGGTGTCCGCTGACGGACGCTTTAAGGCAAGGTTACCAGGTGCAGGCGGGCAAATTAAGTTCCCTGCTTGGTCGCCATTTCTAACTAAAAAGTAGTATCTTATAAACTAAGGAGTAATAAAATGAAAAAACTTGCAAAAGTTTTGATGGTAGCTGCACCTGCATTCGTATTAGCTGCATGTAGCAGCTCTTCCGATGACTCTGCTGCGAAAGGTCAATTATTCGGTAACTATACCGCTGAAGATTTACAACAGCGTTATAACACTGTGTATTTCGGCTTCGATCAATACAGCATTGAAGGCCAATACCAACAACTTTTAGATGCACATTCTCTATACTTGACTGCTACTCCAGCAAGCAAAGTATTAGTAGAAGGTAATACCGATGAGCGTGGTACTCCAGAGTACAACATTGCATTGGGTCAACGTCGTGCAGACGCAGTAGTAAATTATCTGACTGGTAAAGGCGTGTCTGGTTCACAACTTTCTACCGTTTCTTACGGTGAAGAAAAACCAGCTGTTTTAGGTCACACTGAAGCAGATTACGCTAAAAACCGTCGTGCAGTGTTAGCATACTAATTTATCAGTATTGCAATAAACTGAAAGGTAGGACCCTGATATTTTTATCAGGGTTTTTTATTTTTACTGCTATAGAATCATTTTAAAACAGACGTTATTGTGCGGGAATTAGCGAAATTAAAAGCAAGATTGTCGATATTGTAGATAAATCAGGCAGCCGGAAAAAAAATCAAAATTTTTGATTGATAACTTTCGCAAAATGAGTATTATAGTGCCTCGTTACAAACGAGGGGTCGTTAGCTCAGTCGGTAGAGCAGCGGACTTTTAATCCGTTGGTCGAAGGTTCGAATCCTTCACGACCCACCACTCGACTTGTGACCACCACTTAATGTGGGTCGTTAGCTCAGTCGGTAGAGCAGCGGACTTTTAATCCGTTGGTCGAAGGTTCGAATCCTTCACGACCCACCACTAAATTGCAATCTCCCAAGCGGGTCGTTAGCTCAGTCGGTAGAGCAGCGGACTTTTAATCCGTTGGTCGAAGGTTCGAATCCTTCACGACCCACCACTTAAATTGCAATCTCCCAAATGGGTCGTTAGCTCAGTCGGTAGAGCAGCGGACTTTTAATCCGTTGGTCGAAGGTTCGAATCCTTCACGACCCACCACTTTATTTTCATATTATTTTTTCTTATAAGCTGCCTTATTTGTTACTTTTTCTTAACATTGTGATATAGCTCATTATTTTTTATCAATCAAGTGATTAAGGCAATAAATAAGCATATAATGGCTGACGATTATTTTTTGCAAAAGGACAGTCCGAATGTTCGCCATCACCGAAGCCTATAAGAGCGGTCTATTTTCTCGAAAACATTGGTTGAATAATATTATCGCCGGCGTGATTGTTGGCATTGTTGCGTTGCCATTGGCGATGGCGTTTGCGATAGCTTCCGGTGCTAAACCCGAACAAGGGATCTACACCTCGATTATTGCTGGGTTTTGTACCACTGTTTTTGGTGGCAGTCGCTTACAGATCAGCGGACCGACCGGTGCTTTCATCGTGGTGCTTGCCGGTATTACTGGGCAATATGGGATTGAGGGATTACAAATTGCAACCCTGATGGCAGGAATTATATTATTGGCTTTTGGGCTCAGTAAAATGGGGGCAATCATCAAATATATCCCTGCGCCGGTGATTGTCGGTTTTACGGCTGGAATTGCAGTGATTATTTGGATTGGGCAATGGAAAGACTTTTTCGGATTGCCGGCTGTCGAGGGTGTCCATTTTCATGAAAAATTATGGCACTTGTTGCAAGTGCTGCCACAATTTCATCCGACGACCGCACTTTTAGCGTTAGTAGCACTATTTATTGTTTTGTATAGTTCCCACATCCCCGGTTTGAAACGCATTCCAGGGCCATTGGTTGCTTTGCTGTTGATCAGCATTGTCCAGTTTATCTTTCAATTTGATGGTGTCAGAACCATTGGCACCGCTTTTGGTGGTATTCCACAGGGCTTGCCTGAATTTAAACTGCCGAGTGTGAGCTGGACCAAGATCATCGAATTAATTGGTCCAGCATTTACCATCGCAATGTTAGGCGCAATTGAATCGCTATTATCGGCGGTGGTAGCTGATGGTATGGCAGGTACGCGCCACAACTCCAATCAAGAGTTGGTCGGGCAGGGTATCGCCAATATTGCTGCGCCACTGTTTGGTGGATTTGCTGCGACTGGAGCGATTGCGCGTACTGCCACCAATATCCGTAACGGCGCAACCAGCCCACTGTCTGGTATTGTCCATTGTCTTACGCTAGTGGTGATTTTATTGGTATTGGCGCCTTTGGCAGTGCATATTCCGTTGGCGGTGCTGTCTGCCATTCTGTTTGTGGTGGCTTGGAATATGAGCGAAGCCAAGCGTTTTATTAAAATGATCAAGCGTGCGCCGAAAAGCGATGTAGCGATTTTGCTGATTACCTTCGGTTTAACGGTGTTTGCCGATTTAGTGGTAGCGGTAAACATCGGCGTGATCCTTGCTACGCTGCTATTTTTGCGGCGCATGGCAGGCAGCGTGGAAGTCAAGCGGGTATCACAAGCAGATCTATTGGCTCATACCGGCGAAGAGGCGCTGCCAGAAGAGTTGTTGGTTTTCACCGTGGACGGGCCTTTTTTCTTTGGTGCGGTCGAAAACTTTGATCGTGCCCTTGCCGACAGTCAGACCTATCCGAAATATTTGATTATCCGCCTAAAATGGGTGCCTTTCATTGATATGACCGGCATTCAGAGTTTGGAGAATGTGATCTGCAATTTGCAGCGACAAGGTGTTAGCGTAATGTTATCCGGCGCAAATTATAGTGTTACCCAGAAATTACGCCGCGGCGGCATTATTCAACTGATCGGCGAACATAATATGTTTAAACTGTTTGACGATGCGTTGCGCACTGCACAAAGCGAGCTAAAACAGCTTGAGGATAGTCAGCAATAAATAGCCCAGTGCGGTTTTGACCGCACTTTGCCAGCTCAAATATCATAAATTCATATTCTGAAACAGATTCAAATTATCCGGAATCAAAAACACGGTTTCTCCCAGTTGGTATTGCTGCTGTTGGAACTGGGCTTGGGTCAATAGTACCTCAATTGGCTGTTGGCTTTGGCTGCTGTGGATCTCCACTCGGGTTAAAAAACCGATATTGTAGATGTGGCTGATTTCGCCTTTTGCCAACGCATTTTTGCTGTGGCGTGATAATGTCAATTCATACGGACGTACATAAGCCGTGGTTGAGCCGTGGTTGTGGTTTGGTTTGCCGTTGGCTTTTATTTGATGTATAAACTCGCCGATAATTAACTGATCTTGTTGTAAATGTCCGTGAAATACATTGTTATCGCCGACGAATTCAGTCACAAATTCGGTTTGCGGCGCATAGTAAATATTCCGTGGCAGATCCACTTGTTCGACTCTACCTTGATTCATCACTACCACCCGATCCGAGACTTCTAGCGCTTCTTCTTGATCGTGGGTAACGAAAACGGTGGTAATATTCAATTCGTGTTGCAGCGTGCGCAGCCAGCGGCGCAAGGTTTTACGTACTTGAGCATCGAGTGCGCCGAACGGTTCATCCAGTAGTAATACTTCAGGCTTCACCGCCAACGCACGTGCCAACGCGATCCGTTGTCGCTGCCCGCCGGAGAGTTGATCGGGATACGATGGTGCCAAATGTTCCAATTTCACCAATTGCAACAGTTTGAACACCCGATCTGCGATCTCGGTTTTACTCGGACGAATACGGCGTGGCTGCACTTGTAAACCAAATGCCACATTATCAAAAATTGTCATCTGGCGAAACAGTGCGTAATGTTGAAACACGAAGCCAACCTTACGTTGTGCAGCGCTCAGATCCGTCACCTTGCGCTCGTCAAACCAAATCTCGCCCGAATCGGCAAAATCCAAACCGGCGATAATCCGTAATAGTGATGTTTTGCCGCAGCCGCTCGGACCGAGCAGGGCGGTCAACTCCCCTTGTTTCAATTCCAGATTAATCTGTTTTAATGCAGTGAAATTGCCAAAGTTTTTATTCAGATTTTTTATAATCACAGACATAAAACGCCTCTTTCTTGTTTAAACTCAATGCTAGACCGCACTTTTGTCACCAAATTCGGTGCTCACATAATCGCTCAATACTGTATCGCTCAATACTGTGGGTTGTTGCTGTTTTTGGGTTTGCAGATAGCCGACCAGATTTTGCAGCAACAGTGTCAATATTGCGATCAACGCCAATAAACTGGCGCAAGCAAAAGCCGCAGTAAATTGATATTCGTTATAGAGAATCTCAACGTGCAACGGAATGGTATTGGTTTGGTTGCGGATATGCCCGGAGACCACGCTGACTGCCCCGAATTCGCCCATCGCCCGTGCATTGGCGAGAATGGCGCCATAGAGTAGCGGCCATTTGATTTTCGGCAGCGTGACTCGGAAAAAAATCGCCCAAAATGAGGCGCCTAATGTGAGTGCGGCTTGCTCTTCACTGTTGCCTAAGCTTTTTAGCGTCGGCAGCAGTGATTTCACCACCAAGGGAAAGGTGACGAACAGGGTCGCCAACACGATGCCCGGTAAGGCGAAAATCACTTCGATGTCGTTGGCGTCCAGCCATGCGCCGAATAAACCGTTTATCCCAAACAGCAACACCAACATTAAACCCGCCACCACTGGCGAAACCGATAGCGGTAAGTCAATCAACGTGCTGAGAAGATTCTTACCTTTAAAATCAAAATTGCTGAGCAACCACGCCATCACTAAGCCGAAAAACAGATTGATGGGGAGTGAAATCAATGCGACCAGCAAGGTCAATTTAACCGCACTCCAGGCTTCGGTTTCCTGCAGTGCGAGTAAAAAGGTTGTCAAACCTGTGGCTAAGGCTTGATAAAAAATCGCCAACAGCGGCACGACCAACAGCAGGGTTAAAAACAGCAGGCTAATGCCAATCAACAACCAGCGCCAATAGCGGCTTTCTTGATATTGTGGATGAATCATCTTGACCTCGTTATTTACTGAGTGTGTGACGGTTGAGATACCACTGCCACAAATTGACGGCAAGCAGCAACAAAAAGGCAAGTAGCAACATCAAAAATGCCACCGCTGCTGCCCCTTGTATATCGTAAATATCCAATTTTGACATAATAATCAGCGGTGCAATTTCCGAGACTAATGGAAGATTGCCGGCGATAAAAATCACCGAACCGTATTCGCCCAACGAGCGTGCCAAGCTCATCCCCGCCCCGCCGATCAATGCCGGATAAAGTGCGGGTAAGATCACACGGCGCACAATAGTAAATCGATCCGCCCCTAAAGTAGTTGCCGCCTCTTCCAGCGAACTGTCCAATTCACTCAACAGCGGTTGTACCGCACGTACAATAAACGGAAAACTGACGAAGACCAACGCAATGGCAATGCCGAGTGGCGTGA
Source organism: Testudinibacter crocodili (assembly GCA_006228005.1). Taxonomy (GTDB): domain Bacteria; phylum Pseudomonadota; class Gammaproteobacteria; order Enterobacterales; family Pasteurellaceae; genus Chelonobacter. The sequence goes on along the minus strand of VDHG01000011.1, from coordinate 15,887 downwards.
AGGCGATTTTGATACCAAGCGGAGTAAACAGCTGCCCAAATAAACCGTTCGGCGCATATAAACTGGCCAGCACAATGCCGGCAACGGCGGTAGGCAACGCAAACGGCAGATCGATCAGCGCATTGAGCAGCGCTTTGCCTTTGAATTGATAGCGCACCAACACCCAGGCGACGATCGTGCCGAAAACCAGATTCAGCATGGTGGCAAACAGTGCCAGCTTTAATGACAACCCAATCGAGGCAAGCACCCGTTGATTGGTTACGGTTTGCCAAAATTGATGCCACTCCAATTGAAGAGTGGTTAGCAACAACATCACAAACGGCAAAATGACCATGCCGCCGACCCACAACAGGGTGATCGTCAAACTGCTTTTAAAACCGGGCAATACCGCACTTGTCTTCAACCATTTCATGTCGTTATCCATTTATTCAGAATCTTATGGCGTATCACTATGGCGGAGCAAAAAGCGATAAGCAAAGAACATAAAATTCTCATTTATTACTAAAAAGAATAACAAGTTGCAAAAATAAGCGGTTTAGTTCTTATAGTCTAAAACTAACTAATTTATAACTTTTTATTATTTTTCGGCATAAACGAATTATTTTATAACTATCCTCCATAGTCATCCGCCGAACGCCGTGTCGGTTCAGTCAATTGAAAATGGTCTTAGGATATGAAAAAAGCAGCAAAAACAACAAAATGGCAGGTTCTACTGGCAAGCGTACTGAGCTTTAGCGCTGTGGCTGATGACACCATTTTAGTGGTGTCTTATGATGTGATTCGCGACTACTACAAACAATACAATCCGCTATATATCCAAGCCTATCAACAACAGCATCGGATGACTTTGAATATTGCGCAATCGTTCGGTGGCGCGAGCAAACAGGCGATTGCGGTGTGCAACGGTTTGCCCGCCGATGTGGTGACGCTCAATCAGCAAAATGATGTCGATCTGCTGGCAAAGAGCGGTTTGGTCGATCCGGACTGGCAACAGCGCTACCCGAATCAAGCGATTCCGTTCAGCAGCGTCACCGTGTTTCTGGTACGCAAGGGCAATCCGAAACAGATTCACGATTGGGATGATCTGGCGCGGCAAGAGGTGAGCGTCATTTTTGCCAACCCGAAAACTTCCGGCAACGGGCGTTATGCCTATCTGTCGGCGTTTGGCTATGCCAAACAGCAGTATCGCACCGAAGCGCAAACCCACGACTTTATGCGTAAGCTGCTAAAAAATATTCCGATATTTGATGCCGGCGCACGCGCCGCCAGTATCACCTTTACCCAACGTCAAATCGGCGATGTGTTGGTCACCCCGGAAAATGAAGCCGGATTGGCAGCCCACGCATTCGGTGCCGATCAATTTGAAGTGGTGTATCCGAGTTACAGCGCAAATGTCGATGTGTTTGTGGCGGAAGTGACAAAAAATACCGCACGCCATCACAACAGCCAAACAGCACGGGATTTTATTGCCTCCTTATGGCAGGAGCGTGCACAGCGAGTGGCGGCAGAGAATTATTTCCGTCCGAGTAATCCGACGATTTTGAACGAATACCAAGTGCGTTTTCCGCCACTGCAAACCTTCAATATCAATCAAGTGTTTGGCGATTGGGCGACGATCAACCAACAACATTTTGCTGACGGCGCCTTGTTCGATCAGCTCTATTTAAGCCAATAGTGGGAAGCATAACATGAACTATTTACCGATTTTCGTCGATTTAAAACAGCGTCCGGTGTTAGTGGTCGGTGGCGGACACATTGCTGAACGCAAAATTGCTGCGTTGTTAAAAGCCAAAGCCAAAGTGCGGGTGGTGGCACGCACGCTGAACCGCACTTTGCAGCAATGGGCTAGCCAACAACAGCTGGAATGGCTGGCACAGCAATTTGACCCGCAGCAAGTGCAGTCAGTCTATTTGGTGATTGCTGCGACCAATGATAACGAATTGAACCAACAGGTTTTTTTGGCGGCAGAAAATGCACAACGCTTGGTGAATGTGGTCGATGATCAACCGCATTGCAGCTATATTTTTCCGTCGATTATCGACCGTAGCCCGATTCAAATCGCCATTTCCAGCGGCGGCACAGCGCCGGTGTTGGCACGTTTATTACGCGAAAAATTGGAGGCCTTGTTGCCGCAGAATTTAAGCGCAATGGCGCAGATTTCAGGGCGCTGGCGTGAAAAAGTCAAAGTGCGGTTGGCGCAGCTGACCCAACGGCGCCGTTTCTGGGAAAAATTGTTTAATCACCCAACTTTTCAGCGTTTAACCGAAAATCAGCAACTTTCGCAAGCAGAACAGCTGTTGCAACGGCAACTCAATCAAGACTATCCGATTATCGGTGAAGTCGCATTAGTTGGCGCAGGTCCAGGCGATGCCGGTTTATTGACCTTGAAAGGCTTGCAAGCCATTCAGCAGGCGGATGTAGTATTGTATGACGCTTTGGTTTCTGATCAGGTGTTGGAATTGGTGCGGCGTGATGCAGACAAAGTGTTTGTTGGCAAACGTGCTGCCAAACACAGCGTGGCGCAACAAGATACTAATCAATTATTAGTGGATTACGCCCAACAAGGCAAACGTGTGGTGCGTTTGAAAGGGGGTGATCCGTTTGTGTTCGGGCGGGGTGGCGAGGAGCTGGAAGTATTGAAAGCGCACAAGATTCCATTCAGCGTGGTGCCGGGGATTACCGCAGCTTTGGGGGCAACGGCTTACGCCGGGATTCCGCTGACTCACCGCGATTATGCGCAAACGGCGATGTTCATCACCGGACATTGCCAGCCGGACGGCAACAAGCTGAGTTGGCAAACATTGGCGCAAGGCAAGCAAACACTGGTGGTGTATATGGGCACGATTAAAGCGGCGGAATTAAGCCGTCAGTTACAGGCGCACGGGCGCAGTGCAAATACACCGGTTGCGGTGATCAGCAACGGCACTTTAGCGAATCAAACGATTCAAACCGGCGAATTACATCAGTTGGCGGCGTTAGCCGAACATGCGCCGAAACCGGCATTGATTGTGATCGGTGAAGTGGTGGCGCTGCAACCGCACTTGACATGGTTTGGCGAAGCGGCACAGCAGTTTGTGCTGACCGAACCGCAACTGTTTCAGCCGAACAACGAACTTCAATCGTTTGAACCATTAAAGAAAATCGCCTGAGCAAGCGGTGAAAGGAATCCTTATGTTTAAACCGAATTTATGGCAAATCCCGACGATTCCACACGACGTACAACAGCAATTGGCGCACAAAAGCGAGATCTTGATCGAACGATTAAAGCAGATTGCCGAACGGCATCAAGCCGCAAAATTTGCCAGCAGTCTGGCGGTGGAAGATATGCTGATCACCGATTTAATTGTCAAGTGCGGTATCCGAATCGAGGTGTTTACTTTGAATACCGGACGCTTAAATCCAGAAACTTTAGCGCTGCTCGAACAGGTCGAGCAACACTATCCGACACTGACTTTACAGCGCTATTTTCCACAGGCGGCAGCGGTGCAGGCGTATGTTCATACCCAAGGGAAAAATGCATTTTATGATGGGGTGGAACAGCGCCAGCAGTGCTGTTTTATCCGCAAAGTGGAGCCGCTTAACCGCGCGTTACAAGCAGCAGATGCGTGGTTGAGCGGACAGCGACGCGAGCAATCGCTCACACGCACAGAATTGCCGTTCAGCGAACGGGATCAGGCACGCAGAATCGCTAAATATAACCCGATTTTCGATTGGTCGGAACGGGACGTGTGGGCGTATATCCTGCGCCACCAAGTGCCGTACAACCGCTTATATCAGCAAGGTTATCCGAGCATCGGCTGCGAGCCTTGCACCCGAGCGGTAAAAGTCGACGAGGATATTCGTGCCGGACGCTGGTGGTGGGAGAATAAAGACAGTAAAGAGTGTGGTTTGCACACCCAGTCAGTCTGAATCACAAACAAAAGAATAAAAGGAAAATACTATGACAAACACTGCACAACCATTACAAGACGGCCATCTGGATTGGCTAGAGGCGGAGTCGATTCATATTATCCGTGAAGTGGTCGCCGAATGTGAAAAACCGGCGCTGCTGTTTTCCGGCGGAAAAGATTCGGTAGTGCTGTTGGCATTGGCACGCAAAGCCTTTCAACTGCAAGGACGTGAATTGAATTTGCCGTTTCCGCTGGTGCATATCGACACCGGACACAACTATCCGGAAGTGATCGCCTTTCGCGATCAACAGGTGGCGAAGCTCAACGCTACGCTGATAGTCGGGCATGTCGAAGACTCGATCAATAAAGGTACGGTGGTGTTGCGCAAAGAAACCGATTCACGCAATGCGGCGCAAGCGGTGACGCTGTTGGAAACCATCGAAGAGCACGGCTTCAGCGCCTTGATGGGCGGGGCACGTCGTGATGAAGAGAAAGCGCGCGCCAAAGAGCGGATCTTCTCGTTGCGTGACGAATTCGGGCAGTGGGATCCGAAAGCACAGCGCCCCGAATTATGGTCGTTGTATAACGCCAAATTGCACAAAGGCGAAAATATGCGGGTGTTCCCGATCTCCAACTGGACGGAGCTGGATATATGGCAATATATCGCCCGTGAAAAATTGGAATTGCCGTCGATTTATTACGCCCATCAACGGGAAGTGGTGCGCAAAAAAGGTTTATTGGTGCCGGTGACAGCGATCACCCCCAAAGCTGCCAACGACAGCAGCGAAGTGTTGTCGGTGCGTTTTCGCACCGTCGGCGACATCAGCTGCACCTGCCCGGTCGCCAGCACTGCCGCCACCGCACTTGAGATTATCCAAGAAACGGCAGTGGTTGAAATCTCGGAACGCAGCGCCACTCGTTTAGACGATCAGGTGAGTGAGGCGGCGATGGAGCAGCGCAAAAAACAAGGGTATTTTTAAGTCTGAAATAAGACGATAACGGTGGTAAATACTCAATGAAATACCGCATTTTATTGATAAAAAAGCCTTTTCCCCGTCATTTTGCCTTGAGCGGTTTCGTGAATTTCAAGTTTGATTTGTACTGTTCGAGCGTAGCGAGTTTACAAATCGAACGTAGAAATTAGAAATAAGCGAAACATCAGCAAAATTTTCGGGGCGTGTTTCTTTTGCTTATCTTTTCTTTGCACGAGCACAAAAGTGATCACTTTTGAGCGTTGTCTTTGACAACGACCCGAAGGGTGAACAAAATCGTTCATGATTTTGTGAATCAAGAAAAGTAAGTCGCCATCGGCGAAACACGATAGAGATAAATCGCTTGCTGAGAATAGAGAATAACAATCAGATTGGTCAAAATAAATACAAGGAATACAACCATGAGCAATTTCAACCCTAATGTAACTAAGTATGCACCGTTGCGTTTTATCACCGCCGGCAGTGTGGATGACGGTAAAAGCACCTTAATCGGACGGTTGCTGTACGACAGCAAAGCGCTGCTCAGCGACCAATTACTGAGCTTGGACAAATCCAAAAATAGCGCTGAAGTGATCGATTTCTCGATCCTCACCGACGGCTTGCAAGCCGAGCGTGAGCAGGGCATCACCATTGACGTTGCCTACCGCTATTTCTCCACCGCCAAACGCAAATTTATTATCGCCGACACCCCGGGGCACGAGCAATATACCCGTAACATGGTGACCGGCGCCTCAACCGCCAATGCGGCGGTGGTGCTGATCGATGCCTCGCAACTGGACTTCAAACAAACGCCATTACAGTTGCTGCCGCAAACCAAACGCCATTCTGCGATTCTGAAACATCTCAATTGTCCGCATATTTTGGTGGCGGTGAATAAAATGGATTTGCTGGGTTTTGAACAGGCAAAATTCGAGGCGATTTGTGCCGCATACCGCACGTTGGCACAGCAATTGGGGCTGAAACACGATCTGCATTTTGTGCCGGTTTCTGCGTTGCAGGGCGATAACATTGTGCATGCCAGCGATAACACCGCTTGGTACCAAGGAAAACCGCTGTTAAGTATTTTGGAGGCGTTGCCAAGTTATGAACATGTCGCCCTTGATGCCCGGCATTTCCATTTTCCGGTGCAGTTGGTGCTGCGTTTGGACAGCGATAAGCAAGATGACTTCCGCGGCTATCAGGGACGGATCGAGTCCGGCAGCGTCAAACTCGGCGACCCGGTGCGGATCGAACCGGCTGGGCGCATGAGTACGGTGAGCGAAATTTTCAGCCCGAACGGATCGGTTGCAACCGCACAAGCCGGAGAACAAGTGACGATCCGCCTGACGGACGATATTGATATTTCGCGCGGCGATACCTTGCTGGCGGTTGACTCAGCCACGCAACCCAGTAAAAAACTACATGCCACACTGTGTTGGTTCGATCAACATCCACTGAATCCGGCGCGCAAATACCTGTTAAAACACAGTACACAAACCGTGTTTGCCAAGATCAACAAGGTCGAGCAGGTGCTGGATGTACACACCTTGAGTAAGGTAAGCGAATCGCACAGCTTGAATATGAATGATTTAGGGGAAGTGCAACTCAGCTTACAAAAACCGATTTGCTGCACCCGTTATCAGGACAATATCGCCACCGGCTCGTTTATTTTGATTGATGAAGCGACTTATCACACGGTGGCGGCAGGTATGATTTTAGATTTTGCATAATATTGCGTTTGTGGGGATAAGATGACGATTGAAAAAATAACGAATTTAACACTGCCGCCGGAACTCAGCAGCAGCCTTGCCACGCTGGATGCGTTGCAGTTGGCATGGCTGTCCGGCTATTGTTGGAGCGAAGCACAAAACAGACAAGGCGGGCAAAGTGCGGTTTCACAAGCAGCTGGTGCGCTACCAACCGCACTTCAGCCATCACTTCAGCCGTTGCAGGTGACGATTATTTCTGCCTCGCAAACCGGCAATGCACGCAAAGTGGCGGAGCAGTTAAAAACCAAACTGGTGGCAAACGGTGTCGAGGTCAAACAGGTTGCGGCGGCGGATTACAAACCGAAAAATCTTGCCGACGAAAAATACCTGTTGCTAGTCACTTCTACCCAAGGCGACGGGGAGCCGCCGGAAGAAGCGGTCAGCCTGCATAAATATCTGTTCGGCAAAAAAGCACCAAATTTGAGTAATACCGAATTTGCAGTGTTGGGGTTGGGCGACAGCTCCTATCCAGATTTCTGTCAGGCAGGTAAAGATTTTGATGCTAAGTTGGCAGAGTTGGGTGGAAAACGGCTGTTAGAACGGCAGGATTGCGATCTGGATTATCAAGCGATCGCCGACAGTTGGATCGAACAGATCAACCGACTGTTACAGCAGATAAATCAAAACCAAACTCAAAACCAAGCCCAAACACAAACCCAAATACAAAATCAAAGTGCGGTTCGCTCAGTTTATAGCAAAGAAAATCCGTTTAGTGCAACCCTAGCGCTACGCCAGAAAATTACCGCACGTGGCTCGGAAAAAGATGTGCGTCATCTGGAAATCGATCTCTCCGGTTCAGGCTTGCACTATCAGCCGGGCGATGCGCTGGGGGTGTGGTTCAACAATGATCCGGCACTGGTGGAAGAGATCTTGCAAGCGGTTTCGCTGCACGGTGAAGAAAAAGTGCGGTTGAACGGGGACGAAGTCAGCATTCGCACTGCATTGCTGCAGTCGTTGGAGATCACCCAGAACACACCGCACTTTGTCAAAGGTTATGCTGATTTAGTGAGTAAGCGTGAACTGAACGAACAGCTGAAAACCGCGGCTGCGATTCAAGATTATATCCAAACTACGCCGATTATCGGCGTGCTGCAAGCCTATCCATTGGCGCTCAGTGCCGAGCAGTTACTTGGTTTGTTGCGACCGTTGACACCACGCTTATATTCAATCGCCTCCGCACAGGACGAAGTGGGCGATGAGGTGCATTTAACCGTGGGGCTGTTGCAATATGCTTATGCCGACAAAACCCGGTTTGGTGCAGCCTCAAGCTATTTGGCACAGCGCCTTGAAGAAGATGGCGAAGTACGCGTATTCATTGAACAGAACGACAACTTCCGCCTACCGCCAGACAACAACACTCCGATTATTATGATTGGATCAGGCACCGGCATTGCGCCGTTCCGCGCCTTTGTGCAGCAACGGGCGGCAACAGAGGCGCAAGGCAAAAACTGGTTGATTTTCGGCAATCAACACTTCACCGACGATTTTCTGTATCAAATTGAATGGCAGACGTTTGCCAAGGAAGGCTATTTACACCAATACAACTTTGCCTGGTCGCGCGATCAAGCCGAAAAAATCTATGTGCAGCACAAAATCCGTGAACAGGCGGAGAGCCTGTGGCAATGGTTACAGCAAGGGGCGCATATTTATGTCTGTGGTGACGCTTCGCGTATGGCGAAAGATGTGGAACAGGCGTTGCTGGAAGTGATTGCCGAACAGGGCGGTTTGAGCATCGAAGATGCCGATGAATATCTGGACCAATTGCGGCAAAACAAACGCTATCAGCGTGATGTGTATTAAGCATTTGAATAGGAGTGAACAATATGAGCGATAAAAAAACAGTAGAAAAGGCAATAGCGTGGAAAACCCAACCGTTAGCCGACAACGAACGCTTAAAGGGCGACAGCGACTATTTGCACGGCACGATTGCCGACGATCTCAACGAACAATTAACCGGCGGTTTCGTGAAGGATAACTTTCAGCTAATCCGTTTTCACGGCATGTATGAACAGGATGACCGCGATATTCGTGCCGAACGCTTGCAGCAAAAATTAGAGCCGAATAAAAACGTGATGCTGCGCTGTCGCTTGCCGGGTGGTATTATTGCGCCGAAACAGTGGTTGGGAATTGATGAATTCGCTACTGAACACACCAATTACGGCAGTATCCGCTTAACCAATCGCCAAACGTTTCAGTTTCACGGCGTGTTGAAACAGAATATCAAGCCGATGCACCAATGGTTGCACCATTTGGGATTGGATTCGATTGCCACTGCCGGAGACGTCAATCGCAACGTGCTGTGCACCTCAAATCCGGTGGAGAGTGAACTGCATCGTGAAGCTTACGAATGGGCGAAAAAAATCTCCGAGCATCTATTGCCGAAAACCACCGCTTATGCCGATATTTGGTTGGGCGGCGAAAAAGTGTTTACCACCGAACTGTCCAAACCGCTGTTGAAAGAATCGAGTGATAAAACCGAGCCGGTGTTGGGCAAAAATTACCTGCCGCGTAAATTCAAAACCACTGTTGTGATTCCGCCGCATAACGATGTCGATCTGCACGCCAACGATCTGAATTTTGTTGCCATCGGCGAAAACGGCAAATTGGTTGGTTTTAATGTGTTGATCGGTGGCGGTTTGTCGATGGAACATGGCAATCCCCAAACCTATCCGAATACAGCGAGAGAGCTAGGTTTTGTCGGCTTGGAAAACGTGTTGGCTTGTGCCGAGGCTGTGGTCACGACGCAACGTGATTGGGGCAACCGCAGCGACCGCAAAAATGCCAAATTGCGTTACACCCTTGAACGGGTCGGAATGGATACTTTCAGCACTGAAATCGAACAGCGTATGGGAGTGCAGCTGCAAGCGATTCGCCCGTATCATTTTGACGAACGTGGCGATCGGATCGGCTGGGTACAAGGGGAAGACCAAAAATGGCATTTGACTCTGTTTATCGAAAACGGACGTTTGCTTGATTTCCCCAACCGCCCGTTAAAGCGCGGTATGCGTGAAATTGCTAAGATTCACCAAGGTGATTTCCGACTGACAGCGAATCAAAATTTGATTGTTGCCGGCGTTGCCGCTCGTGATAAAGCCAATATTGAAAAAATCGCCCGGCAATATAAGCTGATCGACGACAGCATAACGCCACAACGGGAAAACAGTATGGCGTGCGTCTCTTTACCGACCTGCCCGTTGGCGATGGCGGAAGCCGAGCGTTTCTTACCGCACTTTATTGATCAAATAGACACTTTAATGCAAAAACACGGTGTGGCGGACGAGCATATTGTGTTGCGAGTCACCGGCTGCCCGAACGGCTGCGGACGAGCGATGTTGGCGGAAATCGGTTTGGTCGGTAAAGCTATAGGGCGTTATAACCTGCACGTCGGTGGCAACCGAGCCGGCACTCGTATCCCACGCCTGTTTAAAGAAAATATCACCGAAGCGGAAATTCTGGGGATACTCGACAACTGGATTGGAGACTGGGTACAAAATCGCCAACATAATGAAAGTTTTGGCGATTTCGCGATCCGCAGCGGCATCAGCAAACCAGTGATCAATGCCGCAATTGATTTTTGGGACGTGAGTAAAGTGGCTTAACCGTGGCTTAGTAAACGGTCTATGGAAAGGGCATCAGAGAAAAGCGCCAGTGGTGGCGCTTTAAACTTTGGAGAAATTATTTAATTAATCCCATTACATCTGGGAGGAACAAAGAAATAGATGGAATATAAGTGACTAGGAGTAATACAAAGAAAATAGCAGCAAAAAAAGGAAGGAGTGCTTTAATCACTTGATCAATACTGATATTACTTACCTTACAGCCAGTAAATAGAATTGGCCCGACAGGAGGAGTGATAGTACCAAGTGATAAATTAAATACTAACATGATGCCAAACTGAATTGGGCTCATACCTAGATTAATACAAATAGGCAGAAATATTGGGGTAAATATAAGAACTGCTGGTGTAGGATCCATAAAAGTACCTACAATAAGCAAAATAATATTTATGATAAATAAAATTAAAATTGGGTTGTCCGTAAGAGCTAATAACATATTAGCTATCATTCCCGGAATTTGAGTAAATGCCATAACCCATGACATAATGGATGAGGCTGCTAACATGAAAATAACAATAGCCGACATTTTAGCAGTTTGAAGAAGAATGTCTGGTAATTGTTTCAGGGTTAATGTCCTATAACAGAAACTTAATAACAAAGAATACATTACGGCAATTGCAGACGCTTCTGTAGCAGTAAAAATACCGGCAAGAATTCCGCCGATTACGACGACAATCAAAGAAAGGCTAGGTATAGCACTGAAACTGACTTTAATACATTCACTGAATGTCATATGATGTTTTGTGATATATCCTCGTTTTTTGGCAAACCAACCGGCAATGATCATGACACTGGTGCCCCATAGTATTCCAGGTAAATATCCTGCCATGAATAATGCAGAAACAGATACGCTTCCAGCAACAGTTGCATAAACGATTAGTGTATTGCTTGGGGGAATTAGCATGCCAGTTGGCGCAGATGCTATATTAACTGCAGCACTAAATTTTGGATCATACCCTTCTTTTTGGGCAATAGGTGACATAATACCACCTACGGCAGCTGCAGAAGCAACTCCGGAGCCGCTGATAGCTCCAAATAACATATTTGATACGATATTAGTTTGAGCAAGGGAACCAGGAAAAAATCCACTAATAATTTTTGAAAAATTAATAAGTTTTAGGGCAATACCACCGCTATTCATGATATTACCGGCTAATATAAAAAAAGGAATGGCAAGTAAGGCGAAAGAATCTAATCCAACAAAAATACGTTGTGCGGAAGTTACGGTTGCTCCCTGATAAGGAAGGATGACTAGCATGGCAGCAAAAGAAGAAATACCAACGCTAATACTAATTGGTGTTCCAATAATTAAGAAAAAGACTGTTCCAATAAGCATAATTAGAGCAGCAGTTGTTGCAAGATCCATATTACCTCCAATACACTATTTTAATAGTTTTAGATTTCTATAAAGGCTCAGTTCATTATAAATAAAATAGAATATAATTAATGCTCCACTTAATGGAATCGCAGAATATATAATTCCCATAGGAATTTGAAGTGCTGAGTCTAATTGCCACATTTGTCTAATAGTAGAGTTGTACCCACCAAGTATCATAATGCTAATAGCAAATGTTGCAATAGCTATTTCTGATATCATATCAAAAATAATCTGTGCCTTTTGAGAAAATTTATGTTTTATATAAGCAATATACATATGTTCTCTTAATCCGAAGACATATGCTCCTCCAAATAAAATTAGCCACACAAATAGATATCTAGATAGTACTTCACTTATTGCACTTGGATTATTAAAAATATATCTTGAAATAACTTGATAGGATACAAGAATTGTCATTGAGGCAAGAATCAATATACATAGTATAGAAACTAATTTGTCAATATATTTCTTTATTATGGTCATGATTTTCAACATATTTATTAACATAGATTATTTATCCTTGTATTATGCCAGATGAATAGATTTTATTCATCTGGCTTATATGTTAATGTAATGATATTATTTTTTCATATAGAGATTGTTGCTCAGGTGTTTTGATTAAATCATCTTGTAATTTCTTACAGCTTTCTTGAAATGGTTTTATATCAACTTCAATAAATGTGGCTCCTTTTTCTTTTGCAAGGTCTTCAGATTTTTGAATTTGTGCATTCCACATTTCAAATTCTTTCTTAATACTATCTTTTGCTATATTTTTAACTAATTTTTGATCTGCTTCTGGTATAGAAGATAAAAATTGTGAACTAATAATTAACAGATCTGGAACCATTAAGTGCCTGGTTTGAGAAAAATATGGTGCTACTTCGTATTGTTTTAAATCAGCATAAGTAATTTCATTATTTTCAGCCCCATCTAGCACACCTTGTTGGATAGCTGTATAGACTTCACCTTGGTTCATTGGAACGCCTACTCCGCCCATACAACTTAACATTTTTATCATTGTATCGGATTGCATCACACGAATTTTTTTACCATTAAGATCTGCTATACTTTTAACAGGTGTATTTTTAGTATAAATACTTCTTGCTCCTGCGGTATATGAACCTAATACTTCAAAGCCAAATTTAGCTGTTGATTTGAATAGATCATCTAATATACTGGAAGTAAATATTTTTTCTTGGTGTTCGGGAGATGTATAGATATACGGTAATCCAATCACAGAAAATGTTTTATCATAATTTTCAACTAATGGATTAGCTACAATTGACATTTGGATTGCGCCATTTTGTACTAATTCAAGAGATGCTCTTTGATCTCCAAGTAGTTCATTTGGAAATATATTTACCTTATATTTTCCATTTGTTTCATTAGATAGTCTATCTCCAAAATATTGAAGTGCAGAATATTGAGGATGTTTGTCTGACTGATTAAATGCAACTTTTATTTCTGTAGCAGCGATAGAATTATAAGAGGTGAGTAATCCAATAATTGTGATGGCTGTTAATTTTCTCTGTTTTATATTAAACATTCTATTCTCCTTAGTTGATATTTTAAAGCATACTATTTATGTCAATAAAATCCATATCGTCAAAAGTTTGATTCTCACCAGCCATTCCCCAAACAAAGCTATAGTTTTGAGTTCCACATCCGGAATGTATAGACCAACTAGGTGAAAAAACAAGATCTTTATCTTTGATCACAATGTGCTTTGTCTCATTAGCTTCTCCCATAAAATGAAATACGGCTTGTGATGGCTTAACATTAAAATATAAATATACTTCCATTCTTCTGTCGTGAGTATGTGGAGGCATTGTATTCCAGACACTTCCGTCTTCTAGATGTGTTATTCCCATGCATAGTTGACAAGTTTGAATGATCTCTGGATGTAAATATTGATTAATTATTCTAATATTTGCATTTTCTTTATTGCCAAGTGGAATCTTTCTGGCTTCTTCTTGTTTAATTAATTTACTTGGATAAGTATGATGAGCCGGAGTACTTAAGCAATAAAGGATTCCGGGATTTTTATCATCTAGTGATATAAATTGAATATCTTCTTGTGATTTTCCGAGATAGAGCGCATCAAGATTATTTAAGTAAAATTCTTGATGTTTTGATTTTATACAAACATTTCCTCCTAAATTAATTACTCCTAATTCTCTTCTTTCTAAAAAATAATCGGTTCCAAAAGATTTTTTATTGATAAATTCATCTAATCTTAATGGGTTGTTTTTGACTGGACATGCTCCAATGGCAACGATTCTATCTATATGGCAATAAGCAATATTAATAGTATTTTCTTGAAAAAGTTCTTCTTTTAGGAATTCCTTTCTTAATCTATCTGTTGTGTATTTACTAACATCTTTAGGATTAGTATTGTAATAAATATCCATAATTATTTTCTCCTTTCATTGAATTTTAGAGTTAAAAGTTTTATATAGCAATAAGTGACCATATACTTTTTTCATAAAATGTGATCTTTGTCTATTTTTTATAAAACTATATTTTATTTTTTTAGAACTACAGTTCTTAAATTTAAATGTGAGGCATAAATTCCCTATCAATAATCGCACCTCGATGTTGAATCACTGTGCCGGCGAGTTGGTGTCCGGCAAGGATGGCTTCGGGAATGCTGGCGTTGTTAAGTCGGGTGGCGAGGTAAGCTGCGCTGAAAGAGTCGCCGGCGGCAGTGGTGTCGATGATGTTGTCGATTTTCTGCGGTGCCAGTTCGTGGCGTGATTGTGGTGTAACGACAATACAACTGTCGGCGCCGCGTTTGATCACGATTTCTTGCACTCCAAGTGCCAAAGTGCGGTCGGTTGCTTGTGCTTCGTGCTGATCGCCATACAGTTGCACTTCGTCATCGAAAGTGAGAAAAGCCATATCGGTCAATGATAAAATTGTATGATAGGCTTGTTGTGCTTTGATGCTATTTTCCCATAACGCTGGGCGGTAGTTGTTGTCAAAGGCGATGTGGCAACCGCACTTTTTGCAAGCGCTCAGAACCGTGAACAGTTTTTCCAGACAATCGTCCGGTAGGATCGCCAAACTGATGCCGCTTAGATAAATCCATTGGTAAGCGCTTAATTTTGGCGTGAGTTCATCGGTGCTGATATGGCGCAGCCAGTAGCGTGCGGCAGAATCATTGCGCCAGTAGTGGAAGCTGCGCTCTCCGTCGTCACGGGTTTCGATGGCATATAAACCGGGCAGTTTCTGCGGCAGCTCAAACACCAATTCGGTATTGATTGCTTCTGCTGACCATGCCGCCAGCATATTTTGGCTAAAACCGTCGCATCCAACACCAGTAACATAAGCAGTTTGATTGCCGGTGTGTTGGGTCAATCTTGAGAAGTAAAGTGCGGTATTCAGCGTGTCGCCGCCGAATCCTTGTCGATAGTGTTGACCGCACTTTTGCAGTTCAACCATACATTCGCCAATCACAGCAAGATTATTTTTCATGGGTTTGTTTCCATTTGTAAAAATAATAAAAAGCCAACGTTTGAGATAGTTGGCTTTTTGAGAAGGATTATCGGCTCAGAATATCGCGCACGAAGGCTTCGATTTCTTTGTCTTGCCCATGTTCAAACAAGCACTGTTGAAAACATTCACCGCTGACCGCGGTTTTGATTAGCTCTGGATCGATCGCACGCAAGCCGTCTAAATAATGTTCTTTCAGCACCGCAGCCTTGACTTGATTCAAAATGCCGGCGTTTCTGACTTGTGGCTCCTTCCGTTCCAGTGGATAGCCTTCTCCTTTTACGCCGGTAAAGGCTTTTTCAAACATATAACGTACGTTCAGTTCCGCGCCCCAACCGAAGCCTTTAGCAAAAGCCAGTGCTAA
Organism: Testudinibacter crocodili; assembly: GCA_006228005.1. Taxonomy (GTDB): domain Bacteria; phylum Pseudomonadota; class Gammaproteobacteria; order Enterobacterales; family Pasteurellaceae; genus Chelonobacter. The sequence continues at coordinate 403 of VDHG01000011.1, read as the reverse complement.
GGCGTTGCCGTTATTGATTTGGGCAAACAAGAAAGCGTCGGTCGGATCAAGGCAGTAACCGCAGACCACGCCGGGATGCAAATTGAGTGACATCATGGCACCTTGTCCGGTGCCACAGCCGGTCACCACGAAATCGACCGCTTTTGAATTCAGCAAAATGCTAGCCATAATGCCGAGATGAATGTAGGTTAGATGATGATCATTTTCATCACGCATGCCAACGTTGAACACTGGATAGCCTTTTGCGTCGGCAACCGCTTTCAGCTCTTTTAAAATAATCGGATTTTTGGCGGCTTGGCTGTTTTCCATCATTAATGCAATTTTCATATCAGTATTTCCTATATTAGGGTCTGTTGATCTTTGTTTATAATTTGAGTTGTCGTTTAAAATGAGCACAATCTAG
>VDHG01000109.1 GCA_006228005.1 Testudinibacter crocodili | reverse complement strand
CGCAAAGTGGCTGACTTATACGTAACCTTGTACGGCTTGCCATGCAAGATATATTTACTCTAAAAGACTAAAAATTATAATTTTTTTATAACTTGATATTATGCAAAGTTAGTATTTTGAATGTCTTGTCAAATTTTCATTCAATAATCCACTAGGTAAATAAAAAATAACATTAACGTTACATGTGTATAATGCATTGATATTTTCAGATATTTATGATAATGTTGTTTTTATATGGTCTTGACAGCAAAAATAGACTCTGTCAGTATGCTCCATGTGACTACTTTGAAGTTGAGCGATTTTGTAGTGCGATATTTCAAATGAGTTCTGTTTATTTGTGTACTAGCAACCGAATAAATATATTGATTTAAATCAAACCTAAAAAGGCAACTATCATGAAAAAAACATTAATCGCATTATCTGTTGCGGCAGTCGCAGCAACATCAGCTAATGCCGCAGTGGTGTATGACCAAGACGGCGCTAAAGTCGAAGTGGGTGGTTCTTTGCGTGTGTTATTGAGTAAAGATTCCGGAGAGCGTGCGGATCTGAAAAATAAAGGTTCCCGTTTAGTCGTGAAAGGATCGCAAGATCTGGGCAGCGGCTTAAGCGCTTTGGCTAACATTGAATTCCGTTTTGAAAAAGATAATGAAAACGGATTTAATGATGTAGAAACCAAACGTTTGTATGCCGGTTTTAAGCAAGATGGCGTAGGAACAATCACCTTCGGACGTCAATTAACCAACTTGGATGATGTTGGTTTGTCTGATTACACTTATGATTTGGGCGGCGTCAACCAAACTCAAACCAGCGCTAACAAATCGGTTAAATTCCGTAGTGCTGAGTGGTCAGGTTTCAGCTTTGGTTTAGACTATATGTTCGGTGAAGCGGATAAAAAAGAATATAACAACAAAGCCGGTTGGGGCGCAGCGTTATTCTATACTGCTGATCTGGCAGCGAATACCCAATTAAATCTGAACGGTGGTTTTAGCCAAGTGAAATCCAATAACGTGGCAGAACACAAAGAGAATGCTTTCACTGTCGGTTCTGAGTTGGTGGTGGACAAATTTGCGATTGCGGTTGATTATTCACAAAATAAATCGACTAACGGTGTAGATTCAATCACTTATCGTTCTATGAGCAATAATACTGTCAGCGAATTACCGTTCAACAAAAAACGTGAAATCGGTTTAGGTCTGAAATATCAATATCTGGATAATGCCTCTATTTACGGTCAATACATTTGGGGCAGAGCGGATCAAGTCGAACTGAAAAAAGCAGCGAATTTGCGTGCATGGATTGTTGGTGCAGACTATAAATTGCACAAAAATGTGGTCACTTATGTCGAAGGCGGCTCATTCAAAGCCAAGTATAATGCTGAAATTGGTGGCGGTAAAGAGATCGATAACTACGCAGGTGTAGGTTTGCGTGTGTTCTTCTAAGTCTTTGAAAAAGCGCAATATATTCATAAAGCCGGGTGATTCCGGCTTTTTTATTCATTTGTTATCACTAATAGTCTTCAACTCAAATTCCACAAATAACGGGTTGTGGTCCGAACTGTCGCTCGGTTCAGTCCACGCTTTCAGCACTTCAATATCACGCACAAAAACATGATCCAACGGGTTGTCCATAAACGTCAGACGCAGGTCTGGTTCGAACCGCACTTCGTTTAAGGCGTATTGTCTGGCAAGCGTTTGGATTAAATCTAAACGTTTGTCACTCCAGCTATTGAAATCGCCGCCGAGAATAATCGGACCTTGATGCTGGCTGACCAAATGAAACATTTCACGCAGTTGATTGTGGTAGTTTTCAGGATTCCATTCAAAATTGACCAAGTGTAGATTGATGACTAGCAAAGTGCGGTCACCACTGAGAGGATAAACTGCCGCTTGGGCAATTTTGGGTATCCGAATCCAAGGCTCGTTTTCACTGCCGACACAATACTGTTGTGGCAATTGGTGAGATAACAACATCACGCCTGACATATCGCCATGGTAGGCAAAAGTGCCGGCTTGCACCCCGTGCCAAGTGGTGGGTGCAGATAAAAAGTGCGGTATTTGGTTTTGTTCGGTCGCTTCTTGCAGTAATAGGAAATCTGCGCGTTCTGAATATTGCTGAATAGCTTCCTGCCAGCCGGGATCTTGCCCTTTGTGTAAATTCCACACGAGCAGTTGATAGCGCGCTTTTTCCGCCAGATTTTCTCTCGTTGCGACATGTTGCCGAAAACAAACGGTGTTATTTGAAAGTGCGGTCTGTTGGTAGTTGTCGGTATCTAAATTGATAGTCGTAATTTTAGGTTGGCTAAAAATCGTCAGTGGGCGCAGGAAGTGGTATCCCAAGCCCATGATAATGACGAGCACCAATAAAAAAAAACGTGATTTTTTCATTTAATCCTCTGCAGTATGAAAAATCTCTCGGAAGCATAGGGTCTGTTGATCTTTGTTTATATTTTGAGTTGTCGTTTAAAATGAGCACAATCTAGGCGTAAGCCGAAATCAATAGTGGGACTATTGATGAGGGTTACAACGACGAG
>VDHG01000108.1 GCA_006228005.1 Testudinibacter crocodili | reverse complement strand
CATTTTGTCTACTATACCGACAATATTTGGTGAGATAGCATAGATACCATCTTTATCAATAAATTGAAATGTAAAATATTTTGTTAAATTCAATGCTTATTTGTTGTGTGGATTACGTGTGGTGCTATCCACCAGATTCCGCATCAGCAATGCGTAATTCAGATCAATATCGTCCGGCACGGCTAAAAATATAAAATGACCGTCACCTGGAGCTATGTCAACGGCTTCATTCTTGCGGTTCAACATCTGCTCAATCTTGAACACAATATTGCCTTTCGTCGTCATCATTTCCACTTCGTCACCAAGCAAGAATTTATTTTTCACTGCCACTTCGGCTAGCCCGTTTTTACGCACGCCGGTAAACTCGCCGACAAATTGTTGGCGCTCAGAAATTGAATAGCCGTAATCATAGTTTTGATATTCGTCGTGGGTGTGGCGGCGCAAAAAGCCTTCAGTATAGCCACGATGTGCCAGCGACTCCAAGGTTTGCATCAAGCTATCGTCAAACGGCTTGCCGGCAACCGCATCGTCAATGGCTTTACGGTAAACTTGTGCCGTGCGGGCGCAGTAGTAGAATGATTTGGTTCGACCCTCGATTTTCAACGAATGCACACCAAGTGCGGTCAGCTTTTCAACGTGCTGCACCGCTCTTAAGTCTTTTGAATTCATGATGTAAGTGCCGTGCTCGTCCTCAAACGCCGTCATTTCTTCATTAGGGCGTTGCGCTTCGCTTAATAAATAGACTTTATCGGTCGACTGTCCCTCTCCCAGAGTCGGTGCAACATTTTTAATATCAATCAGTTGGCTTGGATCAACTTGGTTGACGATATTGCCGATGTCGTCTTGCTGTCCTTCTTTAACATTATATTCCCAGCGGCAAGCGTTGGTGCAAGTGCCTTGATTCGGATCACGTTTATTGATATAGCCTGAAAGCAGGCAGCGCCCGGAATAGGCCATACATAGCGCGCCATGTACAAATATTTCTAACTCAATTTCCGGCACTTGCTGACGGATTTCAGCAATTTCTTCAAGTGATAATTCGCGTGACAGAATGACGCGGGTCAAGCCCATTTGATGCCAAAATTTGACGCTTGCCCAGTTGACTGCATTGGCCTGCACCGATAAGTGAATATCGATCTGCGGAAAATGCTCTCGCACCAGCATAATCAAACCGGGATCAGACATGATCAGCGCATCGGGCTGCATATCAATGACTGGCTGTAAGTCCCGGATAAATGTTTTGAGCTTTGAATTATGTGGCGCGATATTCACCACCACATAGAATTTTTTGCCCAGTGCGTGGGCTTCATCAATGCCGATTTTCAAATTAGCATGGTTAAATTCGTTGTTACGCACCCGTAAGCTGTAACGCGGTTGCCCGGCATACACCGCATCGGCGCCGTAAGCAAACGCATAGCGCATATTTTTAAGCGAACCGGCAGGAGAAAGCAGTTCAGGCGTAAAGTTAGTTTGAGTAGCCATAAAAATCTCTTTGGTCTGATGTCAGGTCAGGTTATACCCAATAAAGTGCGGTATAAATCGAGCGGCGATTTTATCCTGTTGTTATTTTTAGTGCAAGTTGGGTTTTGTTTAATTATTTTTTTAAGTAGTATGTTTTAAAGAATGATTTTTAGGGAGGCTTATTTTGGTAATAAAGCTAATCTTGATATAATTTTATTACAAAATAAGAAAAATCTCTTGGTAATACGATGATCTTGCAAGAGGTTTGCTGAACTCTCGTAGCGTTTAGCAAAGATTAGCTTTATTATTACACTAGGGGAGGCTATTGAAACAGTAGAGGAAATCGAGTCTGCTGTGTAGGAATATATTGCGTTTAACAATCACATCATGGTTCAGCTCAAATTAATCTGACAGACACATTGTTTTAAACAGGTGACTGTCAGATTGGGTTTGGTCTTCTACAATTATGCCCGGTACAATAGCCAATCATTTTATTAAATAGTCCAATTTTGGGGACTGATTAGCAATAAGATTCTGATTATTCCGTAGTTTTATCTTTGATCACGCTAGTTGCGGCGTTACGGCTGACTGAAGCAATGCCTTTTTTGGCGATGGCTTCTGAGCTGTAATATTGGCTGCGACCGATTTCTTGATGATTTTTGGCTTTCAAAACGAAATACGGCTTATCGTTTTTCGCCACCCGAATTTCATAGGCAGCAGGATCAGCACCGTTTTTTTGCACCGAAGCGATGCCGTTTTCCGCTGCTGCTCGGGTTTTATACAGTTCACTGGTCAAAATGACTTGGCTGTTTGCTGCTTTTAAGTTGAACATAAATTGTCCATCTTTTGCCACTTTTAATTCATACCAACCTTGTGCCATGGTTTACTCTCCTTCGTTTAAAATAATTAAAAAAATCGTAGGATTTTCCCTGCGATCTGCGTCACCAGCTACGCTAGATAGGATAATTTTTTTTTAATTTATTTCAATGCTTTTGTTATAAAAAATCAGCTTTGATCACAAATGTTTCTTGCTGAAAGTGCGGTTCTTGCCTATTATGCCGCTCAATTCTATTTTTTAGTTAATAAGATGATGAGATTAGCATGACGCAACAAACCTATATCACTGGTAAAGATGCAGCGTTGGAAGACAGTATCCAGCGTTTTCAAAGCAAATTGCAGCAATTGGGCTTTAATATTGAGGAAACGTCTTGGTTGAATCCGGTGCCGAATGTGTGGTCGGTGCATATCCGCGATAAGGATTGCCCGCAATGTTTCACCAATGGCAAAGGCGCCAGCAAAAAAGCAGCGCTGGCATCAGCATTGGGCGAATATTTTGAGCGCCTTTCCACTAACTACTTTTTTGCCGATTTCTTTCTGGGCAATGGGATTGCCGAAGGGGAGTTTGTGCATTATCCGACGGAAAAATGGTTTCCGATCATGGATGAAAACGAGCTGCCTGTTGGAATATTAGATGATTATCTGCATCAATATTACAATCCACAACAAGAGCTGACCGCACTTCAGTTGGTGGATTTACAATCGGGCAATGCGGCACGCGGCATTGTGGCGATGCCGTATATTCGCCAACTTGATCAGCAAACGGTGTATATTCCGCAAGCGATTATTGCCAATTTATATGTTTCCAACGGCATGTCTGCTGGCAACAGCGAAAATGAAGCACGGGTGCAGGGCTTGTCGGAAGTGTTTGAACGTTATGTGAAAAACAAGATTATCAGCGAAGCCATCAGTCTGCCGGAAATTCCAGCGGAGGTGATAGCGCGCTATCCGCATATTCAAGCGGCAATTGAAAGTCTTGAAAAACAAGGCTTTCCAATTTTAGCTTACGACGCTTCGCTGGGCGGGCAATATCCGGTGATTGCGGTGATTTTGCTGAATCCAAGCAATGGCACGTGCTTTGCCTCGTTTGGTGCACATCCGAATTTCAAAGTTGCCTTAGAGCGCACTGTCACCGAGCTATTGCAAGGACGAAGCTTGAAAGATTTGGATGTATTTATGCCGCCATCGTTTGATAATGCGGATGTGGCTGAACATGCTAATTTGGAAACACACTTCATTGATTCTAGCGGTTTAATTTCATGGGATCTGTTTAAACAGCAGAGTGATTATGCCTTTGTTGATTGGGATTTTTCCGGCAGTACCGAGCAGGAATTTGCCAATTTGATGGCGATTTTCAATGCCGAGCAGCAAGAGGTGTATATCATGGATTACAACCATCTGGATGTTTACGCCTGTCGGATTATTGTGCCGGGCATGTCGGATATTTATCCGGTGGATGATTTGATCTATGCCAACAATAATATGGGCATGGAGTGGCGTGAGATTTTGCTTGATCTACCGCACTTTCACCACGATAAGGAAACTTATCTCGAATTATTGGAGCAGTTAGATGAACAAGGCATTGATGATTTTACCCGTGTGCGTGAATTTATCGGCATTGTGGCGCCGCCAAAATCCGGTTGGCAAACCTTGCGAATCGGCGAGCTGAAATCAATGCTTTATCTTGCTTGTGGTGATTGGGAAAATGCGCTGGATTGGGCAAACTGGACAATGGAAACCAGCGCTTCGGTGTTTAGTGATGAGCGCAATAATTACTACCGTTGTTTGATTCAGTCACTGCAACTGTATTTAGACGACAAGCGTGATCCGGCACAATATCGTGTAGTATTCGAGCGTTTATACGGTGAAAGTGCGGTTGCAGCGTGCTGGGCGGCGATCAACGGCGGCAATCCGTTCTATGATTTAATCGCAGGCGATGAGTCGTTGGCAACGTTTGGCGCACACCAAAAATTGCTTGCTGCCTACCAGAAATTGCAACGTGCTAAAATATCAAAGTGCTAAAATATCAAAGTGCTAAATAATGTGTACCAAAGTGCGGTTTTATCGCCGCTAAACAGTGACTAAATTGAAAATTGATTAGCAATTGGGCGGCTTTTACGCCGCCCTGTCAGCATTAATAACGATAGTGCCCAATCATATTATATTTCAACAACACATCCTCTTCCTGCGTACCAAAACCAATATTGTGAATAATCAATGGAACACCGCTACGGCTCTTTTTGTCTGAGACAATGCCAATATGCGGCGCATTATTTGGCAAACGCCAAGTGACGATATCGCCAGCAAGAAAATCTTCGATTTTGGTTAGCGACCGCACTTTGGCATGGCGGTTAAAAAAGGCTTCCAGATTCGGCACACGGCGGTGGTCGATATTGCGGTCAGTCGATTTCAGCCCCCAGATTTTAGGGTATTTGTTCCACGCTTTTTTCATATCTTCGTGTACCAGTTGTTGCAAATCTTGGTTTTGATGACGTAAAGCACGGATCACCACATCGGTGCAAACGCCTTTGTACTGTGCAATATCGCCCATCGGATAGGCTAAACGCTGATAGCCGGAATCATAAAACAAGGTGACACCAATCTGTTTTCTGGCATCGTTGACCAATTGTTTACCGTCTATATTGGCGGCTAAAACAGGAGAAACAAGCAGTAGGCTGAAGCATAACCCACAACATAACTCACAACATAACTCACAACATAACCTACAAAGTCTTTTTATCATTGATATATCCTCATGCTTACGAAATAAAGGTTTAGTAAACAAAAAACCTCTCGTGTTAGGCGAGAGGTTTTATCAGTATCATCAAAAGCGTAATTTGATTATTTTGTGATTATTCAACCACTAAAGTACGGCAAGTGTTAGTGCCGCCTTCGGCAAGCTCGTCACCTTGTGTTAACAATACCAAATCACCAGAAACTAAATAGCCTTTATCTTTCAGCAGTTCAATCGCATTTTTTGCGCCTTCTACAGTACGGCTGGCTTCTTCACAATAAACCGGGGTGACGCCACGGTATAACGCTGCTAAATTCAACGCTTGTTGATTACGGGAAAGCGCAAAGATCGGCAAGCCGGAGCTGACACGCGACATCAAAAGTGCGGTACGACCAGAGCTGGTCATCGCGATAATGGCACTGACGCCTTGCAGGTGGTTAGCAGCATACATTGCAGACATCGCCACAGACTCTTCAATGTTGTTAAATACCGCATCCATACGATGGCGGGAAACATTGATGCTTGGCATTTTTTCTGCGCCCAGACACACTTTTGCCATTGAAGCAACGGTTTCAGCGGGGTATTGACCGGCTGCGGTTTCTGCAGACAACATTACTGCGTCAGTTCCGTCCAGCACCGCATTGGCTACGTCCATCACTTCGGCACGGGTTGGCATCGGATTACTGATCATGGATTCCATCATTTGGGTTGCGGTGATCACGACACGGTTTAATCGGCGTGAACGGCGGATCAATTTTTTCTGTACGCCGACCAATTCAGGATCACCGATTTCAACCCCTAAGTCACCACGGGCAACCATGATGACATCGGAAGCAAGGATCACATCGTCCATGGCTTCATCGCTGGCAACGGCTTCGGCACGCTCAACTTTCGCGACGATTTTAGCGTTTAAGCCGGCTTCGGTCGCCAATTGGCGTGCGTAATGCAAATCTGCACCGTTACGTGGGAAAGAGACTGCCAGGTAATCTACACCGATTTTTGCTGCCGTGATAATGTCGGCTTTATCTTTTGCTGTCAAAGCGTCAGCGGATAAACCGCCGCCCAGTTTGTTGATCCCTTTATTGTTTGACAACGGGCCACCGACAGTGACTTCGGTGAATACTTTGTTGCCTTCGGTAGACAACACTTTCAATTGCACACGACCGTCGTCCAATAACAGAATATCGCCAGGGACTACATCTTTCGGTAATTCTTTATAGTCTAGTCCGACACCGTCTTGATTGCCTTCACCTTTTGGTAAATCGGCATCCAGTACGAATTTGTCACCGATATTTAACAAAATTTTGCCATCTTTAAACGTAGAAACACGAATTTTAGGACCTTGCAGATCACCTAAGATTGCGACTTGTTTGCCTAATTTTTTCGCAATTTCACGCACGCGGTTGGCACGCCCGATATGATCATCCGGAGTACCATGAGAAAAGTTCATACGAACGACATTGGCACCAGCCGCTATAATTTTTTCCAGATTGTTATCACGGTCGGTTGATGGGCCCATAGTGCAAACAATTTTCGTTCTTCTCAGTCTTCTAGACATGAACATACCTCTAAAGTATTGGTTATTGATTAAATATTACGTGTTTTGATAGAAAGCTTGCTATCAGTGATAAAATTGGCGTTATTATACGCTCAAATTAAATTTAGATCGAGATCACAAACTGGAAATTTTTGTTTTGTTTGCCATTACAAACGGTTATCTTAGTAGCATAAAATTTGATTAAAACGATTTATTAAAGTGAGAAGGGGGTTATATGCGAATTTTTATTATGCGCCACGGCGAAGCCGAAACGATGGCAAAAATCGATGCGGACAGAAATTTGACCGCTCATGGAATACAGCAAGCGAAAGAACAGGGAGAATGGTTGACTGAAGCTGCCAACCATATTGATCGGGTGATTGTCAGTCCGTATAACCGTGCTTTGCAAACCTATGAGCATTTGGCGGCAAGCACCGCAACCAATATGCCATCGGAAATTGAAACCTGGGAGGCGGTAACGCCTTATGGTAACAGCACCATGGCGGTAGATTATCTATCCAATTTATGTCGCGATGGAGTCAAAAATGTGTTGATTGTTTCCCATTTGCCGTTTGTGGAAGACTTGGTGACCGCACTTTGTGAATCGCCGCAACAGGTTGGCTTCAGTACCGGCACGATTGCCGAAATAGAATGGCAAGGCGAACAGGGCGAGTTTATTTGCAGCAACCGTCCGGAGGTTTAATCGAATAATCATGCAAATTGTGCTGGCTTTAAACGCAAAAAGCATCTCGTGATGAGATGCTTTTTTAAAATCTGGTTGCGGGGGCTGGATTTGAACCAACGACCTTCGGGTTATGAGCCCGACGAGCTACCAAGCTGCTCCACCCCGCGTCTGTAGGAGGCGTAATATACGCTTTTTTTAGTATAATACAAGCGACTTTTTCGGAAATTTTTTTAAGTGTCGAAATAAACATCAAATTGTGTATTATCTGTCAGCTTATTATCCATTATAACGAAAGGTCGCTAGAAAGAGGGGTGATCGCCTCTATATTTTCCCCCCCTTTTTTGTTAATGTACTGCTCTTTAGTCATATTTAGCCAAATTTTAGTTGCTATATACAGGAAGTGCAGGATCCATGATCAAATCTAAGATTCAATTCGGGTTGATTGCTTCGGCAATGTTATTTTTATCTGCATGTGGCTCTACGCCAAGCAATACTCAGCAGGATGAACGCAGCCTGCATCAAAAAATGGGGGCGGTGTATCAAGGTCGTAGCTATATTAGTCCGGCACAAAATCTGGTGTCAGTTTCAGCTGTTGCTCACCGAGGCAATGTGGTCAACCAAGGGGATTTTTTAACCCAACTGTCGATTATTGAAAACACTTCGCCACGCATGGCGAACAATTATGCCTCAACTTACAATAAGGTGGTCGGCTGGGTGTTGTCGGGAGCGAACGTGGAGCAGCTTAACCAATACGGTGTTAATTTGCAGCAGATGCGTGGGGAAGATGGTTATCAAAATGTGCTGATGACCGGTTATTTCTCACCGGTTATCCATGCGCGTAAAACGCCACAAGGTAAATATCAGCATCCAATTCATGCTTTACCACAAGATAAACGCTATAGCCGTGCACAAATTTATGCCGGTGCGTTAAACGGCAAAGGAATGGAGCTGGCATACAGTGACTCGATGTTGGACAATTTTTTGCTCGGCGTGCAGGGCAGTGGCTATGTGGATTTTGGCAATGGTACGCTGAACTATTTCGCTTACGCCGGACAAAACGGTTTTAAATATCAGGCGATCGGGCGTTTGTTGGTTGAACAGGGCGAAATTGAAAAAGAGAAAATGTCGATTCAAGCGATTCGTGATTGGGCGAACCGCAATCCGTCACGTTTGCAGGGGTTGTTGGAGCAGAATCCGTCTTATGTCTTCTTTAAAAATGATCCCAATGGCAAAGTGCGGGGATCGGCAGGTATTCCCTTAGTGCCGTTGGCGTCGTTGGCGTCCGATCGCAGTGTGATCCCATCTGGCAGTGTATTACTGGTAGAAGAACCGTTGATCGACAACAAAGGCAACTGGACTGGACAACATCAATTGCGCTTGATGGTGGCATTGGATGTTGGCGGTGCGGTTAAAGGGCAGCATTTCGATCTTTATCAAGGTATCGGTGATGATGCCGGACATCGGGCAGGTTTGATGAAGCACTACGGACGTGTTTGGCTGTTGAAATAGAATATGGAAAGAATGGATAACTACCAACGCCGTTTTGGCGGTATTGGGCGATTGTACGGACCGCAAGCGTTGTCCGTATTGGCGGCGGCACATGTTTGTGTGGTGGGTATCGGTGGTGTCGGTTCATGGGCGGTAGAGGCGTTGGCACGTAGTGGCATCGGTAAAATTACCTTGATCGATATGGATGATATTTGTGTCACCAATGTAAACCGCCAGTTGCATGCGCTGAGCGACAACATCGGGCAATTGAAAACCGAAGTTATGCAACAGCGGATTGAGCAAATTAATCCGCAATGTCAAGTCACGCTGATTGATGATTTTTTATCACTGGACAATATAGCTGATTACATTCGCACTGATTTTGATTATGTGATTGATGCGATTGACAGTGTCAAAGTCAAAGCAGCGCTGATTGCCTATTGTAAACGTAATAAAATTCGGGTGATCACCACTGGTGGCGCAGGCGGGCAAACCGATCCGACCCAAATTCAGATCGCCGATTTAAGCCGTACCATTCAAGACCCGTTGGCGGCAAAAGTGCGGTCATTACTGCGCAAACAGTACAATTTTAGTCAGAATCCGAAACGAAAATTTGGGGTCGATACCGTTTTTTCGACCCAACCACTTATCTTCCCGAAAATGGAAGGTGATTGCCAACTGTCCGCGAGTATGAATTGTGCGAACGGATTCGGTGCGGCAACCATGGTGACGGCGACTTTTGGTTTTTTTGCCGTTGCCAGAGTGCTGGAAAAGCTGTTGAGCCAACCAGCAAATTAATTGGGGATAACCCCGAATCTTAACAAGGAAAAAGCATGAAAATAATAAATAAATCATTGGCAGGCGTGCTCCTCACAACTATTGCCTACACTGCCCAGGCAGAGATTGTCACAACGGTTAAACCACTGGGATTTATTGCCGCTGCGGTGGCAGACGGTGTCACTTCAACCTCGGTATTGTTGCCGACAGGGGCTTCACCGCACGACTATAATATGCGCCCGTCAGACTTGCAGCGACTGCAACAAGCCGAACTGGTGGTCTGGGTTGGGCAGGATTTGGAAACCTTTCTCAGTAAAAGTATTGGTCGCTTAGAGCCCAAAAAAGTGCTGCAAATTGAGAAAATGGACGGCATTCAACAGCTGTTAGGTGAAGCGCTGCATGTGCATGCGGAAGGAGATGATCATGGACACGACCACGGTCATAACCATACTCACGATCATGATGGTCCGCCAGGGCTGCAAGATGAACATGACCACGACCACGCACATGGACACGACCATAGCCATGACCATAGCCATGACCACGTACATGGACACGATCACCAACATGGCGGGCTACAAACCGATTGGCATGTTTGGTTTTCCAGTGATATCAGTGAAAAAATTGCAGAGCAAATTGCGACTCGTCTAAGTCAAAACTATCCCGCAAAAGCAGATTTGATTCAACAAAATTTAGTCGAATTCAAACAAAGTATTAGCGCAAAACAGCAACAGTTGAGAAAACAGTTGGATCCGATTAAAAGCAAGGGCTACTATGTGTTCCACGATGCTTACGGCTATTTTGAACGCCAATACGGCTTAAACCATTTAGGGTCGTTTACTATCAACCCGACAGTAGCGCCTGGAGCGAAAAAATTGAATGAAATCAAAGCAGATATTGAAGCGCATAAAGCACAATGTCTGTTTGCAGAGCCACAATTTACCCCACGCTTGCTGGAAACGCTGCATAAAAATACTGGAGTTACGTTGGGCGTAATCGACCCGATGGGCGAAAAAATTGCATTAAGCAAAACAGCATATACCGATTATTTGCAATCGCTGGCGGACAGTTTTTCACAGTGTTTAGCAAAATAGTTTTTCTTGCTAATAAGTTGAACTTAGCGAATTTTTAATGGCTGTAGCAGTCTAACACCTTGTATTGTTTTGGCGAATGCTGAAATCTACGAGGTGTTTTTTATTGCTGTTTTTAATCATTATCGGAGAAAGTATGAAGTGGAACATCGGGATAATTTGCAGCTTGTTTGGCGGGATGTTGCTACAGGCACCGGTTTTAGCCGAACCATCGACACCCTTAACGAGGGAACAACAGCGTGAGATTTACCAAAAAGCCGAAGCGCTGCTACCGTTATCTGCGGCAAACAATCAGTTTGCTGTGGTAGATCGATTGATTGCCCGTCTGGAAGGCTATCCACTGCTGCCTGATCTACAATATCAACGCTTAATTCGTGATACATCACAGCTTTCGGCACAAAAAATCGCGCAATTTGCACAACAATATCCCACATTGGCGGCGGAAAAAAATCTAGACCGCACTTGGTACCAAACTTTACAACAGCGGCAGGATTGGCATGGCATTTTACAATTCAGCGCGACACCACCACAGGATCGAATATCGCGCTGTATCTATTTTTCAGCACAAGCCCGTCAAACTGCGCTTTCGGCAATGGACTGGCAGCCGGTCAGTGAAATATGGCTAAATGGCACTTCGCTGCCGACAGCGTGTGATGATATTTTCAGTTTGTGGCAAGCAGCAGGGCAACAAACTGAGGATTTGGTGCGACAACGTGCGATGTTGGCGTTTGCGCAGGGCAGTGATGGTGTGCTGCGGCATCTGCGTAACCAAAGCGACGATGTGGTTTTGACCGCTTGGTTGGAGAATTTGGTCGAGTTGCGCACCAATCCACAAGCATTAACTTTGTTTGTACAAACGGCAGCTGTTGATGTGCAAAATGCCGAGATTATTCGCCAAACTTTTCCGCGTTATGTGAATCAGCTGGCGGAAAGCCAAATTTCAGTACAGGATCCGTTTGCGGAATATGCCGAGTGGAGTCAACGGTTCAGTTTGAATGCCGAGCAAACCGCCGCCTGGCGCAGTGCGTTGATCAGCAAACTGTTTGACGCCGACAATCCGCAGCTTCAGCATTGGCGTGACCAGCAGTTGCAGCAATTAAAGCAAGACAACTTAACTGAGCGCCGTATCCGCTTGGCGATTTTGGCGCAGCAGGATTTATCCAGCTGGCTGAATTTGTTGTCAAACGAGGCAAGATCGCAACAAGAGTGGCGTTTTTGGCAAGCATTTGATGATGATAAAAAAGGTCGCAAAACCCAAGCTCGACAACAGTGGCAGCAATTGGCGCAAGAGCGTGGTTTTTACCCGATGTTAGCGGCTGAGCAGTTGAATCTAGATTACCAACCGCACTTTGCCTTGTTGGATCAAGCGCAAGCTGAAATGGGGTTGCAGCCATTGGTGGCAGAATTGGAACGCATTGAGGAGTGGATTGCTGTGGGGCAATATTCTCAAGCCAAACAAAGCTGGTCGCAGTTATTGGCGCAGCAACAAAAAATGACACAAATTGCGTTGGCGGATTATGCCAATCGCAAACAATGGTATGAATTCGGGGTGCAGGCGACCATTCAAGCCAAAGCCTGGGACTATTTGACGCAACGACTACCGTTTGCCTATTCGTTGTGGTTTGAATTGAATTTGCAAGGCAAATCGATCAGCCCGAATTTTGCACTGGCGATTGCACGCCAAGAGAGTGCTTGGGATCCGCATGCGCAATCTCACGCCAATGCACGTGGCTTAATGCAGTTGTTGCCGAGTACCGCAAAGGCGACAGCGGATAAGTTTGGCTTGCCATATAATAATGAACGGCAACTATTTGATAGCTTTGATAATATCATGTTGGGTACGCAGCATTTGCAAGAGTTGGCAGATCGTTTTGGTAACAACCGTATTTTTATTGCTGCGGCTTACAATGCTGGCAGCAGTCGGGTCGATCGTTGGCTAAATCGTGCTGGCGGGCGTTTGAGCATGGCAGAGTTTATCGCTACGATTCCGTTTTACGAAACGCGCGGTTATGTACAGAATGTGTTGACCTTTGATTATTATTATCAAATGCTCGCCGGCAACACACGAATAAAATTCGCCAAAATAGAAGCCGATCGATTATACTAGTGCGACAGTACGAACAGCAGAAAGAGCGTGTCTATGCTAAAAAATATGCTAAAAAATATGCAAAAAAATCAGTCGAATATTGCTTCAAAAAGCAAACAACAGCAGTGGAGTGAGTTTGTCGAGCTGCTGCGTCAGGCGTTTGTTGATGGCAGGGAGGAGCAGTTGCTGACCTTGTTATTGACCGCCGACGAGCGTGATGCTTTTGGGTTGCGGGTTAATATTATTCATGAATTATTAAGTAAGAACCTGTCACAACGTGAGATTCAGCAGAAATTAAACACCAGTGCTGCCACCATCACGCGCGGTTCAAACATGTTAAAAACCATGCCGGATGAGTTTTTGCAGTGGTTATTAAGGCATTGATGGCAAAATATTTTCGCACTAAAAGATTTTTTTCAGGCAGAAAGTGCGGTTGGCGACGAAATACCGCACGTTTTTTATGCAAATGGCTAGTGCGGGGACTGGCAGCGATAGTGTTGCTGACCGCACTTTTACGTGTTGTACCGGTTCCGTTTTCCGCCTATATGCTGCAACAAAAACTGGGGCATTGGTTCAGCGCCGATTTCAGTTATGAATTGCATTACGACTGGGTCTCATTGGATAACATCAGTTGGCAGATGCAGCTAGCGGTGATTGCCGCGGAAGATCAACGTTTTGATCAACATTTCGGCTTGGATTTTGAAGCGATACAATTGGCATTGGATTATAATGCTCGCTCAAATCGCACCCGTGGTGCTTCAACCATTTCACAGCAGACCGCCAAAAACCTGTATTTATGGCACGGACAGAGCTGGTTGCGCAAAGGGATTGAAGTGCCGACCACCTTGATGTTAGAGCTGTTGTGGGATAAACGCAGGATTTTGCAGGTCTATCTGAATATCGCCGAATTTGGCGACGGGATTTTCGGTGTTGAAGCAGCGGCGCAACACTATTTCAAAAAATCAGCGGCACGCTTGAATGCCAGTGAAGCGGCATTGTTGGCGGCGGTGTTGCCGAATCCGATTTTATATCGAGCCGACAAACCGTCTGCCGCAGTGCTGCGTAAACAACAATGGATTATACAACAGATGAATGCGTTGGGCGGCAGAGCATTCTTGCAGAAATTGGAGTGAGTCATGAAAAAAATGATCCCTTTTCAACGCACAAATCAGAATAAACGGCAACGGTTGTTGCGTGAATTAGAGCAGAAGTTTTTTACAGCCTATGCAAAAGGTCAGTATGCACTTGCCATCACACTGCAACAGCAATTGCTCGGTCTTGCACCGTCGGCAGAAAAGTGGAGCAATTTATCCAGTTGTTATATCAAGTTGGGGAATTGGCAAAGTGCAATTGATGCGGCAGGGCAAGCACTAAGGCTGGATAGCCAAAATTTAAATGCCTATGATGCGCTATCGCACGCCTGTAGTGAACTTGGTAAGTTTGATTTGGTGAAGATTTACGGTAAAGCCGCATTGGAAATTCGTGACAAACGTTTTTGTGATAAAAAATTTGAGTTGAATACGTTGCCGAATGGGCAAAAGTGCGGTCATAAAAAGATCATTGCGTTTTCGTTATATGGTAGTTCGCCAATTTATTGTGAACCTGCGGTGATGAATGCTGAGTTGCGAGCGAGAATTTACCCGGATTGGATCTGCCGTTTTTATCTTGATAATAGCGTACCGCAGTCGGTGGTTCAGCGCTTAACCCAGTATGATGCTGTTGAAATTGTGTATGTCAGCACTGAACAGAAAAAATTACCGGCTACGATGTGGCGTTTCTTGGCACTAGATGATGATGAGGTCGAGCGGGTGATTTTCCGTGATGCTGATTCGGTTATTTCACAGCGAGAAGCGGAAGCCGTTAAGGCGTGGCAAAACAGTGAAAAAGCATTTCATATGATTCGTGACAGTGGTTCGCATACCGAAGTAATGTTGGCTGGTTTATGGGGGGCAGTTGCTGGCGTTTTACCGTCAATGTTGATGCTGATTCAGGATTATATGAAAAAAGAAAAAATGGATTCGCGCTTTGCTGATCAATATTTCTTGAGAAGTTATATTTGGCCGCTAGCACGTGATCATATGTTGCAGCATGACTCACTATTTGGTTTTATGGGCGCAGCGGATTTACCCAGCCCCAATCCGCATGGGTTGAATAAATTGACCATCGGTTATAATGAAGGCTGCCCGCATTTTAGTGCACCAGTGAATTTTCCGGATAAAACAGCGGTGGTTTGGACACTTGAAAGTGAGATCGATCCTTTTATCAATAAAGACGGGAGTTTTAATTATCGTGAACGAACCACCATTTGCCATTACCAAACGGTGGTGAAAAACGGCAAAATTGAGGGCAATTTACCGTGGCGTTATCTGCAAGGCATTGCCGAGGGCAAAAGTGCGGTTCGGATCAGAAAAGCCAGTGACTAGGGTCTGTTGATCTTTGTTTATATTTTGAGTTGTCGTTTAAAATGAGCACAATCTAGGCGTAAGCCGAAATCAATAGTGGGACTATTGATGAGGGTTACAACGACGGGTGTGCTCATTTTAAACACAATCCGTAGGGCTATGACTCTTTTTCGCCA
>VDHG01000107.1 GCA_006228005.1 Testudinibacter crocodili | reverse complement strand
GGCGCGAGTTCGAATTGTATCCGGACGGCAGCTTGATAACACAGGTGAAGCGGCTCAAACAGAATCTGTTTATCCCGGATTTTAATATTTCAGGTTATTAAATCAATATTACAGATAAAATACAAAGTGCGGTCAAAACCGCACTTTGTAGTCAGACTATATTACCTATTGTTACTTAAACAGGGTTCGCTGACGGCGACTCGGTTTAATTTGGCTGATCAATACCAAGCCCAACACTAAAATATAGCCGATAAAAATTGCTATTAACCACTGCGGCATAGCAAAACCAAACAGCGACCACTGAATTTCGCTGCAAGATCCGTAAGCTTCAAACATCTGCGGCAGCCACTTATTTAACGGCAAGGTAGAGGGAAATTCTACCATCAGCGGGCACTGATTCCACGGCACCGGATCCAGTTGATAATCAGTATGTTGTAGCGCCAATAACAGCCCTTTCACCGCACTTACCAAGCCAACCGCTAACGCCAATAAGCGGATCAGCAACAATCTTGGTGCAATCATTCCAATCAATGCCGCCAATGCCACGCCGGCAATCGCAACACGTTCATAAATACACATCACACAGGGTTCTAATTTCATGACGTGTTGAAAATACAGCCCAGTGGCTTCAAACGCCAAACAGGACAGCAACAGCAGCAACCAACTGCCACGGCTAAGGGAAACCTGCTTTAAGTAATATAACATTCGCTTTCCTTATTATGTTGTCAAAATATACCGATACTTTGGAACCAAAGAGTGAGTTTAGGTAAAAATAGTTCTACCGATACTAACCCAACTAGCGCTAAAACGATAGTATAAGGTAAAGCCATATAAACCATTCGTCCATAAGATAAACGAATTAACGGTGCAAATGATGACGTTAATAAAAACAGAAAAGCCGCCTGTCCGTTTGGTGTTGCCACCGACGGCAAGTTGGTTCCGGTATTGATCGCCACCGCAATCAGTTCAAACTGTTGTTGTGTAATCGTCCCAGCCGCCAAGGCTGCTTTGGCTTCATTAATATACACGGTGCCAACAAACACATTATCGGAAATGGCAGACAGTAAACCGTTAAAAATATAGAACAGCGCTAACTGTGTCTCATCTGAGGCGTGCAGCACAAAATTAATAATCGGCTGGAACAGTCCTTGATCGATGATGACCGACACCACCGCAAAAAATACCACTAAAAGTGCGGTAAACGGCAGCGCGTCTTGAAAGGCTTTGCCTAAGGCGTGTTCTTCGGTGATACCGCAAAGTGCGGTCGCCAAAATAATCACACTCAGACCAATCAACCCCACGGCTGCTAAATGAAACGCCAAGCCACAAATTAGCCAAATCCCGATCAGTGCTTGCACATACAGCCGCAGACGATCTTGATCCGTCAGTTTACGGCTTTGTTCCCGCTCATAACGTGCCAATACCACCCACACTTTTTGTGGCAAACGCTGTCCATAGCCAAATACTTTAAAACGCTCTAGTGCCAAACAGGTTAACGTTCCGCAAATCAACACCGGCAAGGTCACCGGCAACATGCGTAAGAAAAATTCGCTAAATCCCCAACCTGCCTGTGCAGCAATAATCAAATTTTGCGGCTCACCGACCATCGTCATCACCCCACCAAGTGCGGTACCCACCCCGGCGTGCATCATTAAACTGCGCAGGAAACTGCGAAACTGCTCTAACGTATTGCGTGACATATCAATTTTTTGATCATTAAAAATATCGTCAGAGTTATCGTCAAAGGTGTAACCAGAGGCCACTTTATGATATACCGCATAAAAGCCGGTGCCGACACTGATAATCACTGCGACAACGGTCAACGCATCCAAGAAAGCCGACAAAAAAGCCGCACTCAGGCAAAACGCCAATGACAGACGCAATTTTGAGCGGATCCCCAACAGTAATTTGGTAAAAATAAACAGCAGCAGCTGCTTCATAAAGAAAATCCCCGCCACCATAAAAACCAGTAGCAGGAGAACTTCGATATTCGCCATAATTTCATGCATCACGTGATCCGGCGAGGTCATGCCGATAAAAACCGCTTCAATCACCAACAAACCACCGGCTTGCAACGGATAGCATTTCAATGCCATTGCCAAGGTGAAAATGAACTCTGCAACCAGCAGCCAACCCGCCCAAAACGGGCTGATAGCAAAGTAAATAATCGGATTAACAATTAAAAATCCTAAAATACAAGCCTTGTACCAATCCGGTGTTTTACCCAAAAAATTACGTAAAATCGCACTGCTGTAATTCATTTTTCTACCCTGAATCTCTTTTTTCTAACGTATAATTTGTCAATAATGAAGTATTGTAATCGAGTTCTATAAAAAGAATAACCATTTGTGATCTTATATAAAAAAATGCTAACCAAATCACATTTTTAAACTATTAACCTTCTATTATTTCGCCACTTTCCTGATTTTCGAAAATAAGTGAAACCGAGTTAACACAAAACCGTAAGCCGGTCGGCGGCGGACCATCATCGAAAACATGCCCTAAATGAGAATCACAGTGACCGCAACGAATTTCAGTACGGTGGCGTGACAAGCTGTAATCGTCCAAATAGCGGACCGCCTGCTCGGATACTGGTTGATAAAAACTCGGCCAACCGCAACCAGCATCAAATTTAGTGTCCGAGACAAATAGCGGCGAATTGCACAATAAACAGCGATATAACCCCATTCCCTGCTGCTGCAATAATTTTCCGCTGAACGGCAATTCAGTGCCTTGTTCTAGACAAATTCGCTGCTGTTCTGGCGTAAGTTGTTCTTTTGTTTTCATTGCTCCTCCCAAGGTTCTACATCAACCTTATTCTAAAACAAAAATCGCTAATATATCCTGTTTTTTCTGCTATAAAGCCATTTTATTATCTGCTATATTCTTTGAGCTATCTTGACTTGACGCAATAATTTGTTGTTTCGAACCAATACAAATCTGTGATATACTTCACACAGTTACATTGCGCTGCTACAACACGTTAAAATAGCATCAAATCAGTTATTTTTATGTGAAAATAACGGCAAAATGTAGTAATTTTGTTAAACATTAATGAAGGGTAAAATCTCATGGCAATTAAAATTGGTATTAATGGTTTTGGCCGTATCGGTCGTTTCGTATTTCGTGCATCTATCAACCGTTCTGATATCGAAGTTGTCGGTATCAACGACTTGATCGATGCTGATTACATGGCATACATGTTAAAATACGATTCCACTCACGGTCGCTTTGACGGTACAGTTGAAGTGAAAGACGGCAACTTGGTTGTTAACGGCAAAACCATTCGTGTTACAGCAGAACGTGATCCTGCAAACTTAAAATGGGATGAAATCGGGGTTGACGTTGCTGTTGAAGCAACAGGTTTGTTCTTAACCGACGAAACTGCACGCAAACACATTACTGCCGGTGCGAAAAAAGTGGTATTAACAGGTCCTTCTAAAGACAAAACACCAATGTTCGTTAACGGTGTTAACTTTGATACTTATGCAGGTCAAGACATCGTTTCTAACGCCTCTTGTACCACAAACTGCTTAGCGCCAATCGCAAAAGTATTGAACGACAAATGGGGTATCAAAGACGGTTTAATGACCACTGTTCACGCTACCACAGCAACCCAAAAAACCGTTGACGGTCCATCTGCCAAAGACTGGCGTGGTGGTCGCGGTGCGGCACAAAACATCATTCCTTCATCAACAGGGGCTGCAAAAGCAGTTGGTGTGGTCATTCCTGAATTGAACGGCAAATTGACCGGTATGGCATTCCGTGTTCCTACCACTAACGTTTCTGTGGTTGACCTGACCGTTAATCTGGCAAAACCAGCAACTTATGCAGAAATCTGTGCCGAAATGAAACGTGCTTCTGAAAATGAATTGAAAGGCGTGTTAGGTTACACCGAAGATGAAGTGGTTTCTACCGACTTCAACGGCTGCCCATTAACATCGACTTTCGATGCTAAAGCCGGTATCGCATTAACTGACACCTTCGTTAAAGTCGTTTCTTGGTACGACAACGAAATCGGTTATTCACACAAAGTGTTAGACTTGGTTGCTCACATCTCTAAATAATCAAGTCTTAAGCAACAATAAATTGAATACCGCACGTTAAGTGCGGTATTTTTTTGCGTTGAAAATAGAGTCTGTTGATAGTTATTTTAATTTGGACATAAAAAAACGGTCAGATTAACCTGCCCGCTTTTTATCATTAGGTTGAATGCTAACTTTGTGTTTCTGAGTCTGGATCACCGATGGCAATCGGTTTGATTAAGCCAAAGAAAGCGACAATAGCAATGGCAGATGATGCCAAACCTAAATAAACCGACAATTCATAATCCAAACCAAAGCCAATTTGTGCATTAAACAAGAACGTAGCACAGACCGCTGTCATAAAGACCGCCGGGATTGTGGCAACCCAGTGGAATTTGGCATAGCGGTACAGATAAGCCGCCGCAACCCACAACATCACCGTTGCCGTCGTTTGGTTTGCCCAACCAAAATAACGCCACAAAATTTGGAAATCAATTTTAGAGACCACAAAGCCAATCGCAAATAACGGAATCGCAATCAACAAACGTTTTGGCAAGCTGCGTTGTTCTAATTTGAAGAAATCAGCAATCAGTAAACGTGCTGCACGAAATGCGGTGTCGCCAGAAGTGATTGGCAACACGACTACGCCCAGTACCGCCAGAATTCCACCGAATACGCCCAACATACCAATAGCCGAGTCATACACCACTTTCGACGGCGTGCCAGCGGCAATCGCCGCATTCATCGCTTCGGAAGATTCATAGAAACTCAAACCGACCATACACCAGATTAACGCAATCACCCCTTCGCCAATCATCGCACCGTAGAAAATAAAACGCCCCTCACTTTCATTTTGGGTACAACGTGCCATCAATGGCGTTTGGGTTGCGTGGAAACCGGAAATTGCGCCACAGGCAATAGTGATAAACAACAACGGCCAAATCGGCAGATCTTTCGGATGTAAATTCTGTAAGAAAGTGCCGAAATCAACATCCATTCCTACACTGCGGAACAGCGGAATGCCTTCGAAGAATAAACCGAACAGCATACCAACGGTCATAAACAGCAGCAACGCTCCGAATAACGGATAAATCCGTCCGATGATTTTGTCAATCGGTACGAGGGTTGCCAATAAATAGTAGATAAAGATAATACTAGTCCAGATGACTAAAATAGTTCCGCTGCTGACACCGGATTCCTCATTTACTGCACCTGCCCCTATAGAACCGGAGCTCATTACTTCGGTTGTAATATTGGTCAGCAATGATGCTGGGCTGGCAACAAAGACCACACCGACCAGTAATAGCAGCAAAATCGCCAATACATTCATAAAGTGCTTGGCGGGTGCACCTAAATATTTGCCCGCTAAAAACGGAATATTGGCACCTTTATTACGGATACTCAGCATGCCACAAAAATAATCATGCACTGCTCCAGCGAAAATACAACCGAATACAATCCACAACATCGCCACAGGACCATACAATGCCCCTAAAATTGGACCAAAAATCGGGCCGGTTCCGGCAATATTCAATAGCTGAATCAACCAGATTTTTTTCTTCGACATCGGCACATAGTCAACGCCATCAGCCATATGGTGCGCTGGTGTGGCGCGTGCTGGGTTGATTTTGAAAATCTTTTCAATAATCTTGCCATACACAAAATAACCAGCCAACAATAAGCCTACACAAATGAGAAACCATAACATAATCAATACTCCAAAAAAGGAAGACATAAAGACGCTGGCATTCTAACAGAATTCGTATTAGGTGAAAGAATTGTAAATAGATAGTGCGTTTTTTTGCACAAAAATGTGACAAATCGCACATTTTTAAGACGTAAAAATAAGATACGCAAAGTGCGGTTTGTGCTATCTACTTATTTCATCAAACCGCACTTTGATAATTCGGGCGTCAACGCTAAATAAAAATGGTTAATCCGCTTTTTTTGCCGATTTTTCCGGTTCCGGATCTTGTTTGATAATCGGCACACAGCGCCGGCAGCCACCACCTTGATCAACGCCCATCTCTTTACATAGTTGGTTGTATTTCTCCAATAGGGTTTTGAACAGCCCTTTTTTGCCTGATGTTTGCTTATCGCTCACCATTTTCCTTTCCTCCGGCTTCAGTATTAACGTTGCTTAATCCCTGAAATTATTAAACTGGAACGGCTGTCCCAGCTCTGCGCCTTTCACCAGTTGAATCACCGCTTGCAAATCATCACGCGATTTGCCGGTCACCCGCACTTGATCGCCTTGAATCTGGGTTTGCACTTTGATTTTGGCGTCTTTCACCAGCTTGGTGATTTTCTTCGCCATCTCGCTTTCAATTCCTTGTTTGATCTTCACTTCCTTGCTATAAATCTTGCCGCTGTGCTCAAACTGCTCATCAATATCCAACGAATTATGCTCAATGCCACGTTTAATCATTGCACTACGCAAAATATCCAGTAATTGTTCCACCTGAAAATCCGATTCGCTGCTGACTTTGATTTTGACATCTTTTTCATTCAGCTCAATTGCGGCCTGTACGTTTTTGAAATCCCAGCGGTTAGTCAAATCACGGTTGGCATTTTCCACTGCATTGCGCACTTCGTGCACGGTCACTTCGGATACTATATCAAAAGAAGGCATAATGTCTTTCTCCTCAAATCTCAAATTTATGTTCAAATTTATGGTTTTTACTATTTACAACGTTTGCAAACGTTGATTGGCTTCCAATAATAGCAAAAGTGCGGTCAAATCGCTGTGATTAATCACAATCTGCGCCTGTTGCTGCACTTTCGGTTTAGCATGAAAGGCAATGCCCAAACCCGCTTGTGCCAACATCGGCAAGTCATTGGCACCGTCGCCAATCGCAATCGTTTGTTGTTTGCTTAAGCCGAATTGTTCACGCAAATCGTTGAGGGTTTGTGCTTTAAAATTTGCATCGACCACCTGCCCGAGTACTTGTCCACTCAGTACACCGTCGATAATTTCCAGTTGATTCGATACGGCGGCATCGAGTTTTAACGTCTGCTTTAAATAATCGGCAAAATAGGTGAAGCCACCAGAAGCAATCGCAGTGCGCCAACCGTGCTGCTGCAATACTTGCAACAACCGCTCTAAACCGGGCATTAACGGTAACGTCGACCGCACTTGCTGCAAAATCTGTTCCGGTGCGCCTTGCAACGTGCCAACCCGACGGCGCAAGCTCTGTTCAAAATCCAATTCGCCGCGCATCGCCTGTTCGGTGATCTCAGACACCAATTCGCCACAGCCTGCCAATTTGGCAATTTCGTCAATACATTCAATTTGAATCGCGGTGGAATCCATGTCCATCACCAGCAACCCTGCTGGCTGCAACCGTGCTTCGCCGTTCAACAACGCCAAATCCAAACCGCATTGATGGGCAGCATTCAGCCATTCACGTTGATATTCCCCGCGCAAAATCACCGCCGCTATTTGCTCGCTTGACCAAGCATCACACAGCCACAATGGCTGCTGAATTTGCTCCGCAAAAGCAAGCAACGTGGTTTTATCTAAACGTTTACCGTACAAAACAAACGGCTGCACCGCACTTGATGTCGTTGGTTTTCCATTCAATTCAGTCGGTAACGTTGTCCAAAAATCAGTTATCGTATTCAGATTGTGTTGTAGCATACTCGTTCCAAGTTATTTTACTGTGCTATAATCCGTCGCTATTAATAGCACAATTTCACGTATTTGAACATTTATAAGAGGCAACGTTGGTCTATTTGAATAAAGAAAAAATCATCAAATCAGTGCTGTTACTGACGATCATTTTAGCCTGCGGCGCCATTCTCAGTGTGATTTTGTATGGTGTGAATCAGTTTAAGGTCGGCTCGCAGCTCGCCAGTGTCAATCAGGTTTCCTATCTGTCGCACACTTTAGTTCGGCAACAGGCAAATCTGATGTCGGTGCTGTTGGCAAACAATGCCAAACAGGAAAGTTTGAGTGACAGTTTGGATCAATTCCAATTGCAGGAATTTGTGCTGGACGCTACCGTGTATTCGCCACAAGGGGCTATTTTGGCACAAAGCAGCAATCCGTTTAATTTTCGCGCCCGCATTGGCTTGGACGCCACCAACGATAGCGAAATCAGTAGCACCCAACAAATTGTCGAGCCGATTTATTCTGCTCGCGGCTTGCTCGGCTATCTGCGCGTGACCTTTGACACTCAATACGGACAAACTACCCAAGAAAAAATCAACGCTCTGTTTCACCATCTCTACGGCGAACTCATTATTGTGTTTCTTTGTGGCATATTGCTTGCCAGCAGCCTTCACTATTTTTTGCGCAAACGACGCAAAACAGTCGTCACACATAAAGTCGAGCCAAGTGCGGTCAGCAAACCCAACAGCCATGCTGCACAAGCGTTCCATTCCAAACGGCGGCGCTTTCGGGTGTAATCGCCAATAAACACGCTTTTATGGCAGCAAAAAACCGCACTTTGAAAGTGCGGTTTTCAATTTAAACCGTTTTAAACAACAAATAGAATTAAGCTGCTAATTTCTTGATATGAGCAGATAATTTAGATTTGTGGTTAGCCGCTTTATTTGCGTGGATCAGGCCTTTAGAAGCCATTCTATCCACCACTTTTTGCATTTCGACAAATGCGGTTTCGGCTGCGGATTTGTCACCGGTTGCTACGGCTGCGTAGGCTTTTTTGATGTAAGTACGCATCATAGAACGTTGACTTGCATTGTGCTGACGGCGTTTTTCAGATTGAATCGCACGTTTTTTCGCTGACTTGATATTAGCCAAGGTCAAACTCCCAAGAATTTCTGTAAAAAATGGACATAAAAATAAAGGCGTAAAATATGCCTGCTTTCTATGCGTTTGTCAAATAGTAATATGCACTTTGTTCGTTATCGCCGTGTATTGCCGCAACAAGACACGATTTAGGGTTGTAGCCACAGCGAAAACAGGGTTCGGACAAAAGAGCCACTTTCGCCATCTTTTCCCCACTTCACATGCTCTACCTTACACATAGGGGCGCAATTTTAGCAGTTTTTTTATGTGGAATATAGCTAAAAAACAAATTTTCTATACAATTAGCTCAATCATTCAACTTAAGTCATTCAACTTATTCTGCCATCAGAGATCCTGTTTTGAGTAAACCGTTATTGAAATCCGGCATTATCGTCAGCAGCATGACCCTGCTGTCACGGGTGCTTGGACTAATCCGCGACGTGGTGATCGCTAATCTGCTCGGTGCCGGTGCCGCAGCCGATATTTTCTTATTTGCCAACCGTATTCCGAATTTTCTGCGCCGTTTATTCGCCGAAGGTGCTTTTTCGCAAGCGTTTATCCCAGTGTTGGCGGAATATCGTAAAGAAGGCGACCTCAGCCAAACGCAAGAATTTGTCGCCAAAGTGAACGGCACGCTCGGCGGTTTGGTGGCGATTGTCACTGTCATCGCTATGATCGGCTCGCCGGTGATCGCAGCGATTTTCGGCACCGGTTGGTTTATGGATTGGCTCAATGACGGGGCGAACGGCTATAAATACGAGCAAGCCTCGTTGCTGCTGAAAATCACCTTTCCTTATTTATGGTTTATCACTTTGGTTGCGCTGTCGGGCGCGATTCTCAACACGCTCGGCAAGTTCGGTGTGATGGCATTTTCGCCGGTGTTGCTGAATATTGCGATGATCGCCACCGCACTTTTCCTTGCGCCACACATGGAAAGCCCGGATCTGGCACTGGCAATCGGGATTTTCCTCGGTGGTCTGCTGCAATTTTTATTCCAAATTCCGTTTTTAAAGCAAGCCAAAATGCTGGTGAAGCCGAAATGGGCGTGGAACGATCCGGGTGTAAAAAAGATCCGCACTTTGATGATTCCGGCGCTGTTTGGGGTCTCGGTCAGCCAAATCAACCTGCTGTTGGATACGTTTATCGCCAGTTTCCTGATGACCGGTTCCATCAGTTGGCTGTATTATTCTGACCGCCTACTCGAATTTCCGCTCGGATTGTTCGGCATTGCGATTTCCACTGTGATTCTGCCTACCCTCGCACGCCACCATGTGCATAATCAAAATAACACAGTCGTCAGCCAAGAGTTTCGCAATACCATGGATTGGGGCGTGCGTATGATTTTACTGCTCGGCATTCCGGCGGCGATTGGGATCGCAGTTTTGGCGCAGCCGATGTTGATGGTGCTATTTATGCGCGGCAGCTTTTTACTCAGCGATGTAATCGCCGCTTCTTATTCATTGTGGGCATTCACCAGTGCGCTGCTCAGTTATATGTTGATTAAGATTCTCGCCAACGGTTACTATGCACGACAAAATACCAAAACACCGGTACGCTACGGCATTATCGCAATGGTGAGCAACATGGGCTTTAACCTGCTGGCGATTCCGTTCGGTTATGTCGGCTTGGCGATTGCTTCGGCGATGTCTTCAACGTTGAATGCTTATCTGCTGTATCACGGACTTGCCAAAGCCGGCGTTTACCGTTTCAGCCAAACCACGCTATTGTTTGCCCTGCGATTGTTGGCGGCAGCAATCGGCATGGGTAGTTTTCTATTCTACTATTCTCCAACGCTCAACACTTGGGCAGCAATGGGATTATTCAGCCGTATTCATTGGTTGATCTGGTTGGTTTGTGGCGCCGGTTTGGTCTATTTTATCTTGCTGGCACTGTTCGGCGTACGCAAACAGCATTTTCGCCATTAACTTTAATTGGACTCTCTTTTGATTGGAACACCGTATGCAATTCATTCGTGGGATTTATAATTTACCTTTGCTACCGCAAGGCTGTGCGCTAACGATTGGCAATTTCGACGGCTGCCATTTGGGGCACCAACAAATTCTGACACACCTGAAACAAAAGGCGCAGCAGCTAGGCTTGCCGACGGTGGTGATGTTATTTGAACCGCAGCCAAACGAGTTTTTTTCCGCCACAAATGCCCCGGCGCGCCTGATGCGTCTGCGTGATAAATTACTCTTTTTACAGCAAGCCAGCATTGATTATGTGCTGTGCGTTCGTTTCAACCGCACTTTTGCTAATCTGAGTGCCGATCAGTTTATCCAACAGTATTTGGTCGAAAAACTACAGGTGAAATTCCTCAGTATCGGCGATGATTTCCAATTCGGCGCACAACGACAAGGCAATTTTCAGACGCTATTAAACGCCGGCGCAACCTACGGTTTTGAGGTGGAAAACAATGACAGTTTTACGCTGAATAACCAACGTATCAGTAGCACGTTAATCCGTAAAGCACTCGCCGAGGATGATTTGGCGCTCGCCGAAGCGATGTTAGGCAAGCCATACAGCATTCGCGGGCGGGTGGCGCACGGCAATAAGTTAGGACGCACCATCGGCTTCCCCACCGCCAATATCCACCTGCACCGCCAAGTCAATCCGATTCAAGGGGTGTATGCGGTCGACATTCTCTGCAAGTGCGGTCAACGCTATCAAGGGGTCGCCAACATCGGCAACCGTCCCACCGTCGATGGCGGCACCCGCCCGCTACTGGAAGTGCATATTTTTGATTTTAACCAAAATTTATACGGACAACCATTGGAAATTATTCTCCGCAAAAAAATCCGCAATGAAATCAAATTTGCTGATTTTACCCGGTTAACACAACAAATCGCTAAAGATGTACAGACGGCAAAAGATTTTTTTAAATTAAACGGTTAGGTGTACTGTACGCTAATGGACAAGGCGTTAAACAGGATTAGCAACAAGCCAAAAGTGGTATTAAAAAGCAGCCAATAACGGTGATGCCGGTGCACAAAATAATTTAGGTGTCATGTATGCGGAAGGAGCAGGCGTAAAATAAAACTTTCAGCTCGCCAAATCTTGGTTTGGCAAAGCCTGTGATAACGCGATCAACTTGGTTGTAATAATTATCGTAAACTCAATAAGCAAGGTTATTAAAGATCAAAGTGCGGTCTGAAAACCGCACTTTACCGATTCACAATTTCAGCATCAAAATCATATCGTCCAACGGTGATAGGCTGAAACCATGCGCCAAATAAAATTGCTTGGCGTTTTCGTTTAAGGCGTGAACCAATAAAGCACGCACACCGACTTGCTCGCTGATGCGATGCACACGCAAAATCACATCTTTTAATAAACTGGCACCAAGATGTTGTCCATGCAAACGCTGATCCACCGCTAAACGCCCTAAAACAATCACTGGGATCGGATTTGGCATATTGCGTCTGATCTTGCCGGTTGCGGCTTGGTGGGTTATCGAGCCTGAGGCGATGGCATAATACACCACCACAGTGTGGCTCTCATCACAAACCACAAAAGTTCGACTAGCTCGGCTCAACTGATTTTTGAGTGCGTTTTTCTGTAACCAGTGATCTAAAATCGGCTCGCCGCAAACAAAATCCTGCACTCGGTGCTTGGAAGTTAAAGGTTCAGGAGCACAATATTTCATCGTATTAGCCGCTATTCCCAAGGAGTGCGACGATTCAGCAATTTTTCCAGTTGAGGATTACTCGCAATCGGCTCATCCAACAACTGCACAAACCGGTTAAAACGCTCATCATCAAGCTGAAACAAGGTTTGATCCAAAATGACATTTTTAGCATACGCACAACTGACCTCTAACATAAAATCAGAACGGGTTTTGCCTAGCAAGGCTGCCGCCTGATCGATCAACTCACGCTGATTCGGCATTGCACGTAAATTTATTGGGGCGCTACGCATAAGAAACTCCAAAATATACAACCAATATACAAATATTAGCACTCTTTTTAAGCGGATCAAGTCTTACGCAAAAACTATCGAAAATTAACCGCACTTTGCGTATAATGTGGCGATTATTTGCTTAAAAACATGGAATGAATGATGTCTAACGAAAATACTGACTATAAAAACACGCTGAATCTGCCGGAAACCGGCTTTCCGATGCGTGGCGATCTGGCAAAACGCGAGCCGAAAATGCTGGAAAATTGGTATCAAAAATCGCTGTACCAAAAAATTCGCCAAGCGGCAAAAGGCAAAAAAAGTTTTATCCTGCACGACGGTCCTCCCTACGCCAATGGCACATTGCATATCGGACATGCGGTCAACAAAATTTTAAAAGATGTGATCATCAAATCCAAAACCGCATTGGGCTACGATTCACCGTATGTTCCTGGTTGGGACTGTCACGGCTTGCCGATTGAACTGAAAGTCGAGGGCTTGGTCGGCAAACCGAACCAAAAAATCAGTGCCGCCGAATTCCGCGAAGAGTGCCGCAAATACGCTGCCAGCCAAGTGGAAGGACAGAAAGCTGACTTTATCCGTTTCGGGGTTTTAGGCGATTGGGATAATCCGTATCTGACCATGAATTTCGATACCGAAGCCAATATTATCCGCACGTTGGGCAAGGTGATCAAAAACGGGCATTTGTACAAAGGCTACAAACCGGTGCATTGGTGTCTGGACTGCGCCTCCTCTTTGGCGGAAGCGGAAGTGGAATATGAAGAACACAAATCGCCGTCAATTTATGTGCGTTTTGCCGCTGACGATCAAAGTGCGGTCGCGGCTAAATTTAATGCCGGCGGTCATGGGGCAATTTCAGCGGTGATCTGGACCACAACACCGTGGACCTTGCCGTCAAATAAAGCGATTTCGATCAATCCTGAACTGAGCTACCAATTGGTACAAATCAGCACTGAACAGCCAGAGCGGTTGATTTTGGTAAAAGAGTTGGTAGCCGCCACAATGCAGGCGTTGGCGATCAGCGACTATACGGTGTTGGGCGAAGCCAAAGGCTGCGATTTGGAACTGCTGAGCTTTAAGCACCCGTTCTATGACTACAGTGTGCCGTTTATCTTGGGCGATCACGTCACCACCGAAGCCGGTACCGGCTTGGTGCACACTGCACCGGATCACGGCTTGGACGACTATAACATCGCACAAAAATACGGCATTGCGATGGTCAATTTGGTCAATGACGACGGCACGTTTAACCAGCGCACGCCGTTTTTCGCCGGGTTAAATGTGTTCAAAGCCAATCCGTTGGTGATCGAAAAATTAAAAGAGACCAACAGCCTGCTGAAAGTGCAAACCATCGCTCACAGCTATCCGCACTGCTGGCGCCACAAAACCCCGATTATTTTCCGTGCCACGCCGCAATGGTTTATCGGTATGGAGACCCAAGGGCTGCGCCAACAAGCATTAAAAGAGATTCAAGGGGTACAATGGATTCCGGATTGGGGACAAGCACGGATCGAAACCATGGTGGCAAACCGTCCTGACTGGTGTATTTCTCGTCAGCGTACTTGGGGCGTGCCGATGACCCTGTTTATCCACAAACAGACCGAAGAACTGCACCCTCGCTCATTGGAATTGCTGGAACAAGTGGCGCAACGCGTAGAAAAGCGCGGTATTCAAGCTTGGTGGGATCTAGATCCGAAAGAACTGCTAGGTGACGATGCCGAGCAGTACAGCAAAGTGCCGGATACACTGGATGTTTGGTTCGATTCCGGTTCAACCTATTCAACCGTGGTCGCCAGCCGTCCGGAATTTGCCGGCAAAGCCGCCGATATGTATCTGGAAGGCTCTGATCAACATCGTGGCTGGTTTATGTCGTCATTGAT
The DNA here is from genome assembly GCA_006228005.1 of Testudinibacter crocodili. Lineage (GTDB taxonomy): Bacteria > Pseudomonadota > Gammaproteobacteria > Enterobacterales > Pasteurellaceae > Chelonobacter. Next base: position 41,644 of record VDHG01000107.1, on the reverse strand, counting down.
GTTGTCCACTGCCACCGATAACAAAGCGCCATATCGTCAAGTGCTGACCCACGGTTTTACTGTGGATGCACAAGGACGCAAAATGTCGAAATCGATCGGCAATATCGTTGAGCCACAAAAAGTGATGAACAGCTACGGCGCCGATATCTTGCGTTTATGGGTCGCATCCACCGATTATACCGGCGAAATTGCGGTGTCCGATGACAACTTTAAACGCACCGCCGATATGTATCGCCGGATCCGTAACACCATGCGTTTCTTATTGGCAAACCTGAACGGCTTCGACCCGAAAACCGACATGGTCAAACGTGAAGAGATGATCACGCTCGATCGCTGGGCGGTGGATTGTGCCTTGCAAGCGCAACAAGATATTGCCAACAACTACGACAATTATCAATTCCACTTGGTGGTGCAGCGCTTGATGCGTTTCTTCTCAATTGAGATGGGCTCGTTCTATCTGGATATTATCAAAGACCGCCAATACACCACCAAAGCCGACAGCGTGGCACGCCGCAGCTGTCAAACCGCACTTTACCATATTGCGGAAGCCGCTGTGCGTTGGATTGCACCAATTTTATCGTTCACAGCCGACGAAGTTTGGTCATATCTGCCGGGCGAACACAGTGAATTCGTGTTTACCGAAGAGTTTTACGACGGGCTATTCGCATTAGACTGCCATGAAAGCATGAACGACAACTATTGGCAGCAAATCCTCAAAGTGCGGTCAGAAGTCAACCGAGTTTTGGAACAAGCCCGTGCCGACAAAGTGATCGGCTCCGGACTGGAAGCGGAAGTTACGCTGTACGCCGACGAACAGCTTTTACCGCAGCTGCAACAGCTTGGCGCAGAGTTGCGTTTTGTGTTAATCACTTCAAAAGCTGAAGTCAAACCGTTAAGCACCGCTGATGTGGCAGTAGGCGAACTCAATGGCTTAGCGGTCAAAGTGATCCGCTCGCCGCACGAAAAATGCCCACGCTGCTGGCACTATTCCGACACTATTGGCAGCAACCCTACACATCCGCACTTATGCAGCCGTTGTGTGGAAAATGTGGACGGTGAGGGCGAAGTGCGTGAGTTTGCGTAACTGAAATAACATCAACTTGATTTGTGACAAAGTAGGGCGGATGATATATCTGCCCGAACTGAATTTTGCGCTTTTTCTTTTTATATTAAATACTTATGCCTGACTTTGAAAGCGGGCGGATATATCATCCGCTCCTACAATACACACATAATACGATGCATTTGAACAAATATTATAATACCAAGACACTGTCGGCTCAGTCCTCAAAAGTGTCCTTCCCATTTTAGAGATGTCATCAATGAAAAATAAAAGCGGATTGCCGTTTCTCTGGATCAGTATGGTTGCCTTTATTCTCGATCTGTTCAGCAAATGGATTGTGGTAAACAGCTTTCAACTGTATGAAAGCATGAATATTCTGCCGGTTTTCAATTTTACCTATGTGCGCAACTACGGTGCCGCATTCAGCTTTTTGGCGGATCATGGCGGTTGGCAGAAATACTTTTTTATTGTGCTGGCACTAGGTATTTCAGCGTTACTCATCTATTGGCTATACCGCAACAATGCCAGCAAAAAACTGATGAATTGTGGCTATGCGTTGATTATCGGCGGCGCTTTAGCCAATATGGTTGACCGCACTTATCATGGGTTTGTGGTGGATTTTTTGCATGTTTACTGGGAAAATTACCATTTCCCGGTGTTTAACATCGCCGATGTCAGTATTTCAATCGGTGCTGGTTTACTGATTCTGGATTACTTTATCAATCCGGAAAAGAAAAACAGTCAGAGTGAGTGATTAAGATGAAAATTATTTTAGCCAATCCACGCGGTTTCTGTGCCGGGGTTGATCGTGCGATTAGCATTGTCGAACTGGCATTGGAAATTCACGGTGCGCCGATCTATGTGCGCCACGAAGTGGTGCATAACCGTTTTGTGGTCAACGGGTTGCGCGAACGTGGCGCAGTGTTTGTAGAAGAACTGGACGAAGTGCCGAACGGAGCAATTGTAATTTTCTCAGCGCACGGGGTCTCACAACAAGTGCGGCAGGAAGCCAAAAGCCGTGATTTAAAAGTGTTCGATGCCACTTGCCCATTGGTGACCAAAGTACATATGCAAGTGGCGCGTGCCAGTCGCAAAGGCACTAAAGCAATTCTGATCGGGCACCAAGGGCATCCGGAAGTGGAAGGCACGATGGGACAATATGATAATCAAGACGGCGGCATTTATTTGGTAGAATCAGTGGAAGATATTGCCAATCTGCCACTCAGCCAAGCTGACGACTTGACCTTTATGACCCAAACCACATTGTCCATTAACGATACCAGTTCAATTATTGAAAACTTAAAAGAGAAATATCCGGCTATTCAAGGACCACGTAAAAATGATATCTGCTACGCCACCACCAACCGTCAAAATGCGGTTGCCGAGCTGGCGAAACAATCAGATTTAGTGATTGTAGTCGGTTCTAAAAACTCTTCCAATTCCAATCGCTTGGCCGAATTGGCGTCACGCATGGGCGTTGTCGCCAAGTTGATTGATGATGCCGATGATATTGATCCGAATTGGTTAAACGCAGTTAAGGTGATCGGTATCACCGCTGGTGCTTCTGCGCCGGAGGTTTTGGTGCAATCGGTGGTCAGCCGTTTGCGCGAGCTGGGAGCAACCAGTGTCGAAAATTTAGAGGGCTGCGAGGAAAATACAGTATTCGAAGTGCCACGCGAATTGCGAATTAAGGCGGTGAGCTGACCGCACTTTGCAGCGTTGTTTTCATCATATTTTTTACCCGTTTTGCGATCTGGATCGGGAGAATTGCTGCTCGGATTCGAACCGCTAGAGAAATAGAGGCATAGTGACGCTGTCGATTTGATTCGGCAGCGTTTTTTTATTTCATTTATCTCAAGCAAAAACTGTATAAAGGAAACATTATGTCTACGTTAAAATCAAACCTTTGCAAATGGTCTGTTTTGGCATTTCTAGGTGCTATCACAACTCTGCCGTTGTCTGCGCAACAAACTGCGACAACCCCAACGACTGAAGCGGCTACCGAGCAAGCCCAAGCCCAAATAGTAACAGAGCGTATCAATTTGAATACCGCCAGCGCTCAAGAATTGGAGAAAGGTCTGCTGGGTATCGGGGCGAAAAAAGCGCAAGCGATCGTGGAATACCGTGAGAAAAACGGCAATTTCATCAGTATTGATCAACTGTCTGATGTCTCCGGCATTGGCAAGGCGACATTGGAGAAAAATCGTGATTTGTTGAGCCTATAAGCTATCACAAACAAAACTCGGCAGTTTCAGCTGCCGAGTAAAATCAACAATAGATCGGCGCAAAGTGCGGTTTTCACTGCTGTTCGACTAAAAACTGAAACCAGTGTCGCTCTTCAATTCGTGCTTTGATTCTTTTACGTTGACGCAAGCGCAACAGGCGGCGGTGATTGTTTTGCAATGAAAGCGATTTTTTCGGTTTAAAAAATACACGGGATCTTCTCATTCTACTCTCCTGCTGTTCTCTTCTTGTGCTGTCGATTTGCTGATTAGCCATGTTGAATTAAATATTGATCCGCAGTATTGCTGCCGGTTTCAGCCGGTGTCAGTTTGCGGTCGATGGCTTTTTCAATCTCTTTCAAGCGGTAATGCTTGCTGATGCTATTCATATAGCGGCGGATATTTTCCACATAGGCATGGGCTTCGTAGCCGCGCGCATAACCATATTTCAATTTGGAATAGTAGCGTTTTTCCGCCAACAGCGGTAAATTATTTTTTACGTCCAACCAGTTGTCCGGATTACCGCCCAGTTCTTTGGTCAAACGACGTGCGTCCAATAAATGCCCCAATCCCATATTATACGCCGCCAGTGCATACCAGATTTTATCGTCCCGATGAACGGTATTCGGAATTTGCCGCATCAGCAAATGCAAGTATTCGGCACCACCGCGAATGCTTTGTTCCGGGTCAGTTCTGTCCTGCACTTTCATTCGCTCTGCGGTATCCTTGGTCAGCATCATGATGCCACGCACGCCAGTCGGTGAAGTTGCAGCTTCATTCCAATGGGATTCTTGATAAGCAATCGCCGCCAAAGTATGCCACTCTAATTCGCCGCTATAACGCTTGAAATAGTCGATATATTTCGGCAATACGTTTTCAATAGCATCTAAATAAGTGCGGGCATCGACATAATCAAAGTTGCGCATATGGTTAAAATATTTCTCTTCCAAACGCGCCACCAAACCGGTTTCCAATGCACTGTGCATAAATTCCAGTGAGGCTGCCTGCAATTCGTTGTAGGTATTTTTTGAGAAATACCAGTGCACACTCGATTCTTCACTAACATCAAATGCCACATTCAAGTGCGGTTTAATCTGCTGCACTGAGGCAATATCAATCGAGCCGGCAATCGCATACGCTTGCTTACCTTCCGCAACCATTAATAGGATCTCTTCCTGTGTCATACTGTCATTGACCTGCCAGCTTAAGTTCGGAAACTGCTGTTTTTGCTGTTCAAGCAGTGTGCTCAGCTCCCCACCTGCTGGAATTAACATCGGCGAAGTCACATCGGCAAAGGTTTTAGGACGGGTTTCACCCATGCGATACACCAATTGCCAAGATGCTGAGGTGTAGCTTGGTCCGGTTTGAAAATCCTTATTTTTCTCCGTTTGATACCGCAGCCCTGCCGCCGCCATATCAATTTTTCCGCTTTGCAGCGCATCGAATAGTTGGTTGTTGTTGTCTAGACTGATAATCTGTAATTTCACCCCTAAATAATCCGCAAAGGCTTGACTTAATTCATATTCTAAGCCCTGTTCCACTTCATTGCCGATAAAATAATAGACCGGATTATTGACTGTACCGACCACCAACTCGCCTTTTTCCAATACGGTCACATAATGATTTTTCTCTTCCGACATCATTTTCTGCCACGGAAAAATCATATCTATTGCCCATAACAATAGACCGATCGCAAAAACCGCTCGTAATAGTAGTCCTTTCAACTCAATGCCCTGTTCACTATTTTTGAAGATAGCGCATTCTAACCGCTCTTTCAGCAAAAACCAACTGACTCAGCAGCGAAAAGGACGCAAAAGTTTTCCGTTACACCGCAGTTTACTTTATAATGTAGCTGTCGTTGGCAACGGTTGTTTTTCCAACAGCCGCTGCCTTCCCACCACTTTTCTCAACAATTGACGGTAAAAGATGATGATGCAAATTTTCCGCGGCTCTCCCGCGCTCTCTGATTTTCGCTTAAACCAATTAATGGCCCGATTCCGCCAAGCCGATCTGCCCATCAGCGATTGCTATGCCGAATATCTGCACTTTGCCGATTTATCGCAGGCACTGACGCCAACGGAAACCGAGCAGTTAGAGCAGTTGCTGGATTATGGTCCGACCTTGGCGGAGCATGAACCGAGCGGCAGTTGCTTTATCGTGATCCCACGTATCGGCACTATCTCCTCTTGGTCATCGAAAGCCAGTGATATTGCGCATAACTCCGGATTAGCGAAAGTCAAACGTATCGAACGTGGCCTCGCATATTACCTTCAAACCACTTCCCCACTCACCGAACAACAAACCGAAACCCTGACCGCACTTTTACATGACCGAATGCTCGAAACGGTCATCGAAGCCCCACAAGACGCCCAAGCCCTGTTCAGCCACGCCGCACCGAAACCCTTCACCACCGTGGATATTCTGCAACACGGCAGAACCGCACTGGAGCAAGCCAATCTCAATTTAGGTTTGGCACTGGCGGAAGATGAGATTGATTATTTACTGGAACAATTTACCCAACTCAAACGCAATCCGGTCGATATCGAACTGTATATGTTTGCCCAAGCGAACTCGGAACATTGCCGGCATAAAATTTTTAATGCTGATTGGGTGATCGACGGCAAAAAACAGCCGAAATCGCTGTTTAAAATGATCAAAAATACCTTTGAGCAAACCCCTGATTTTGTGTTGTCGGCGTATAAAGACAATGCAGCGGTGATGGAGGGGGCGAAAGTTGGGCGTTTCTTTGCCGACAGCGACGGCAAATACCGTTATCATCAAGAAGATGCACATATTTTAATGAAAGTGGAAACCCACAACCACCCGACGGCGATTTCGCCGTTTCCGGGCGCGGCAACCGGTTCCGGCGGCGAAATTCGTGACGAAGGCGCAACCGGTCGTGGTGCAAAACCGAAAGCCGGCTTGGTCGGTTTCTCGGTGTCTAACTTGCTCGTACCCAACTTCGAACAACCGTGGGAGAATCCGTTAAGCAAACCGAACCGTATCGCCTCAGCGTTGGATATTATGCTGGAAGCCCCACTCGGCGGCGCAGCGTTTAACAATGAATTTGGTCGCCCTGCGTTGCTGGGCTATTTCCGCACTTATGAAGAAAAAGTGAATAGTTTTAATGGCGTGGAAGTGCGTGGTTATCACAAACCGATTATGTTGGCAGGCGGGATCGGTAACATCCGTGGCGAACATGTACAAAAAGGTGAGATTCCGGTCGGGGCAAAATTAATCGTGCTCGGCGGTCCAGCAATGAATATCGGCTTGGGCGGCGGTGCCGCCTCTTCAATGACCTCCGGCAAATCGAAAGAAGATTTGGATTTTGCTTCGGTACAACGCGATAATCCTGAAATGGAACGCCGTTGTCAGGAAGTAATTGACCGTTGTTGGCAGTTGGGCGACGACAACCCGATTCTGTTTATCCACGATGTCGGCGCAGGCGGTCTCTCCAATGCGATGCCGGAATTAGTCAATGACGGTGGGCGCGGCGGCAACTTTGAGCTGCGCAACATCCTGAGCGACGAGCCGGGCATGAGTCCGTTGGAAATTTGGTGTAACGAATCGCAAGAACGCTATGTGTTGGCAGTGGCGGCGGATCAATTGCCGCTGTTTGAACAACTGTGCCAACGTGAACGTGCGCCGTATGCGGTGATCGGCGAAGCGGTGGCACAACCGCACTTGACCCTGAACGATAGCCACTTCAACAACAAACCGATTGATATGCCGCTGAATGTGCTACTCGGCAAACCACCGAAAATGACTCGTGATGTGCAAAGTGCGGTGGTGAATAATCCGCCGTTAAACACCGAAAAAATGGATGTCAAACAAGCCTTGCATCGTGTGTTACGCTTGCCGGTAGTGGCAGAAAAAACCTTCTTAATCACCATCGGTGACCGCTCGGTCACCGGCATGGTGGCACGCGATCAGATGGTCGGCCCGTGGCAGATTCCGGTTGCCGATTGTGCTGTTACCACCGCCAGCTTCGACAGCTACTACGGCGAAGCAATGTCCATCGGCGAACGTGCACCGATTGCATTGTTAGACTTTGCGGCTTCGGCACGCATGGCGGTTGCGGAATCGATCACCAATATCGCCGCCACCCAAATCGGTGATATTAAACGGATTAAACTCTCCGCCAACTGGATGTCCGCAGCCGGACACCATGGCGAAGATGCCGGTTTATATGCGGCGGTGAAAGCGGTCGGCGAAGAACTTTGCCCTGCATTGGGCTTAACCATTCCGGTCGGCAAAGATTCAATGTCGATGAAAACCACTTGGCAGGAAAACGGCGAACATAAACATGTGACTGCGCCGTTATCATTAGTCATCAGTGCCTTTGCGCGGGTGGAAGACGTGCGCAAAACCGTCACGCCACAACTCAGAACCGATAAAGGCGATAGCCGCCTGTTGCTGATCGACTTGGGCGAAGGCAACAACCGCTTGGGCGCAACCGCACTTGCGCAAGTCTATAAACAACTGGGCGACAAACCGGCGGATGTGGTCGATGCAACCAAGCTGAAAGGCTTCTATGATGCAATTCAACAACTGGTTGACGATGATAAACTGCTGGCTTACCATGACCGTTCAGACGGCGGTTTAATCACAACGCTTGCTGAAATGGCATTTGCCGGTCATTGTGGAATCAACGCTGATATCACCGGTTTATTTGATAGCAGCAAAGGCTGGGCTATCGAATTGGGTGCTTTAGATGCCGACCTTGAAAGACAAATCAGCGATTTCGGTATTTTATTCAATGAGGAACTAGGCGCTGTCATTCAGGTTGCCGAAAGCAATCTCAATGCGGTAAGAGCGGTGCTTGCAGCACATAATTTAGCTGAGTTAACTCACGACATCGGCACAGTCAGCAATAATGATGAATTTATTATCCGCTTTGCCGGGACAGAAAGATTAAATGAAAAACGTTCTGAACTGCGTGCTATCTGGGCGGAACTGACCCACCAAATGCAACGCCTGCGTGACAATCCAACTTGCGCCGATCAAGAGTTTGCAGCGAAAAAAGAGCCAGACGACAAAGGCTTCTCCGCCAAACTCAGTTATGACCCAAGCGACGACATCGCCGCGCCGTATATCGCCACAGGCGTAAAACCTCGTATTGCGGTGCTGCGCGAACAAGGGGTCAACAGCCATGTGGAAATGGCGACAGCATTTGACCGTGCCGGCTTCGATGCAATAGACGTCCATATGAGCGACCTGATGAACGGACGTCTCACGCTAGAGACATTCAACGCTTTAGTCGCTTGTGGCGGCTTCTCCTACGGCGACGTGCTAGGCGCTGGCGGCGGCTGGGCAAAATCGATTTTGTTCAATACCGCACTTCGCGATCAATTCGAAGCCTTCTTCCAACGTCAAGACACCTTGAGCTTAGGTGTGTGCAACGGTTGCCAAATGATCTCCAACCTTGCCGAAATCATTCCCGGCACCGAGGCATGGCCACGCTTTGTGCGCAACACCTCCGAACGTTTTGAAGCCCGTGCAGCGTTAGTGCGGATCAACGACAGCAATTCGTTGTGGTTCAACGGTATGGCAGGCTCACATATGCCAATTGCGGTTTCGCACGGCGAAGGTCGGGTTGAATTCAAAAACGATCAGCAATTGGCACAGTTGCGTGAACAAAACCTGATTATCGCACAATATATCGACAATAACCTGCAACCAACCGAAACCTACCCCGCCAACCCGAACGGCTCGGTTGACGGCATCACCGCACTTAGCAACCGTAATGGACGTGTCGCCATCATGATGCCACACCCTGAACGTGTGTTCAGAGCGGTCAGCAACTCTTGGTATCCGGAGGATTGGTCTGAAGACGGCGCATGGATGCGGTTGTTTAGGAATGCTAGGGTTGTGTTGAAATAGGTCGCGTTAGTGAAAGGGCGAGGCAATGCCTCGTCCTATTTTATATGAAGAGCTTATATCCATAAATACAACTTGGTGAGATTATTTAGAAATATACGAATAGCGTTGAGATAAGAACGCGTAGAAACGCTAATATATAAATATTTTTCTTTTTTCAGGTATTAATATGAATGTTTGGCATATAAAAAATTCCCCATATAAATCAAAAATTTTAAATAATAGTATCTCTTTTGGTGAAATATATTTATTAGATCATTATCATGGAAAAGAACCTTTTTTAGAAAATGGAAAAAATAAAAATGAATTCTATTTTGCTCCTAGTGTATTTCTAGATTCCAATATGGCAACAGAACTAAATATTTTTTTTCAAAATAAATCTTCAAAAAACAAGCAAAAAAAAGATTTTATTAGTTTCTTAAAATTCATCACTAAAAACAGATGGTCTGTTTCACTAAATTTTTATTATATGGAATCATATTATAAAAATAAATATACTGGCAATGTTTTATCATTTAGAAAACATGCTCTCGAATATACGGAATCTTATTTAAAGTTAATGCTAATGGATGAAGATATATTTCTTAAAACAGGAAATTACATCTCTACTAATAATCCGGAACAGAAAGAGTTTTACTCGAAAGGAAGAGGTATAAAAGAGCGCTCGAGAGAGATTGTAGATAACTTTACAAATACTTATTCTGAGCTGAATTTTAATCTAGAAGCAATAGAAATTCTTTTAATAAAAATGGTTTTAATCAATCATTTTGAGTTTAAAAATAAATCTACCGTGTTTAAATTACGTGAATTTAATAAGTTTATGCAAGAAATTTTATGTATAGTTTTTGCTAGAGAATGTTATTTAGCATATAAGTATTTTAATCAAGATTCAGGTAAGTTTCTTGGTGTACAAGTTAATTCTAATTATGACAAAGCTATATCTAATATAAAATCTACTGCTTGGGATATTTTTTTATTAAGAATACATGAATTTATGCTTAGAAAACCAGATGAAGATAATATATTTGACTTGGGATATTTAGTAACAAAAGAAAAACAACTTTTTGAATTTGGAAAGCTATTTGAGTATAATTCAATCGCCTTCCATAACGATATACCTACTGCAATTTTTGATTTTCCAGTTGAAATCTCAGCAATTTTCCAAAAAAAGGATTACATTCCTACGTCATATGAAAATTTATCATATCTTTTAACGTCAATGGAATTAGCATTAAAATACTACTTACAGCCCAAATAAAGGCATATATAATTTTTTTCCGATTACAACATAATCACCGTCAGACAAGATCAATCTTAACCTGCCGCAACACCTTCGCAATATCCCTCACCGTTCCAGACTTAACACCAACGTCTTTCGCCAAAACGGCAAAATCACCTACCGCACTTCGCACCTGTTCGATAATGTCCAACGCGTCTTTCCACTCTAAATTTGCCTGATGAGCCAACATTTGAATGGCTTTTTTAGGGGGATTTTTGCCGAAACCAGCGAAAGAGGTCATGTGTTCGCCATAAGGGTTTGGGCTGAATGTCATGTCATAAGCAGGCGAAATCGACCATTTGCCTTGATCGTTTTGAACAAACGAAACGTTTTTACTGTGATCATCTTGGTTGCAGCTAAACAGATTAAACAGCGCACGACGGAAAATTGCTTTACCTGCATTGAGATCTTGTGTCAGCAAATTGGCTGCTTTGATGAGATCGATATAATCTAAACTTGGCTGACGAAAATCCGCTTCAAGCAAACCACAGGCAGTAAGCGTATGCAAACGACCTTGCTGCGCTTGACCATTCTCGATGCAATCAAAACGCTTAAGTGCAAGCCACTGCCTAGCACCTGATTGTGATGGTGCATTCACCAACTTCCACTGCGGCACAGTAATGCCAGCTTGTTGTGCCATTTGCAAATAAACCGCTTCGCATAAACCTTCTTCGTGGCATAATGCCAGATTATTGGAGGTAAATTTTACCAACCACGCTTCATCGCCTTGTTGATATTGTGTGCGACAAATATCTTCTCGCCCTTGCGGAAAATAAACTTGTGCTTTGGGTCTTGCGCCTCCAGAACTGCCCATTTGGGTAAGTGCGGTTAAAATCTCTTCTGTTTGCCCATCAAAAATCGCCTGCGCCTGCAAACCCAGTTCGGCAAGCTGAATTAACTCGCTTACTTGAGCCACAATTTCACTGATTGGTTGATAGGATAATGCTCCAATTGCAGTATTGCCGACATAAGCCAGTCTATCCATCGGAGTAATTGAATAGGGCGAAATATCGTGTTGAGCAAACACGCGATCCATCAATAACCGCCCCCACCCGTCTGGCAAACTATCAGCAAAAACAGAATGCAAACCGTCAAATAAGCGTGGTGCAAGTTGTACTTCATCATTAAAATGGAGTTTAAAAGGCGATAAGTTGCCATTTGGAAAATTATTCAGATAATCTGGGCTATATTGGAAAAACGTTCCTTTACTATTTTGTGCCAAGCTCCCGACTATCACTTTTTCACCGTTAGTGAGTGTGCGCCATATTTCAAGTTGTTTAGTCTTAGTCATCTGCCAGTACCTCGGCAATACTCTTCGGCATGGGTTTAGCCGCTGGTTTGGTAAGATCATAAAACGGTTCTAAATCCGCTACAATTTGCCAAATCATTAGTAGCTGACGTAGGGAGATTTGTCCGGTGGTTTCAAATTTTTTGATAGTCGCTTCCGGCACAAGGCAACGTTCGGCAAGGGCTTTACGCGAAAGTTTTTTTTCCTTGCGTTTTTGGCGTAGGTAGGTTGCAAATGATTGTTGAACATCGTAAGCGGATAAAAGGGATAGCTTATTCATAAAACCCCAAATAAGACATAATAATATCCAATCATACTCTTTTTTAGCATAAAAAGACACAATAGTATCTTTTATAATTACTATTTTTCACGACAAACATATTGATTCTGGCAGAATTTAGCATTTATGATTAATGGCACAAACCATAAACTTGCGCCATTATTGCCTCTTTTAACCCAAAATCAAAACAACTCTTCTACCTGTGGTGGTTTGCCGTCACCGGGGTTGACCATAATTTGGTAGCCTTGTTCTCGGATATAACGACGGGTTGGTTCGGTGCCTTTGATGAAATATTCAACTCGTCCGCTGTCGCTGAGCAAACCCGTGGATTTATCAATCCGTTTTTCAATAATATTGGGTGGCGGTGGGTCGGCACGCTCTGGTACGTTTGCCAACGCTTGTTTCATATATTCCTGCCATGCCGGCATCGCAGTGCTGGCGCCGGCTTCGCCCCGTCCTAACTCATATTTATTATCATCAAACCCGACATACACCGCAGTCGCAAAATTGGCACCGTAACCGGCATACCAAGCCACTTTAGAGTTATTGGTAGTACCGGTTTTTCCGCCAAGATCCTTGCGTTTGATTTGGCTTGCCATACGCCAACCTGTGCCGTTCCAACTACTACCGGCTTCACCATAAACGCCAGACTGTAAGGCGCTACGGATTAGAAATGCCAATTCACCGCTAATCACCCTTGGAGCGTATTGTTTTTCTTGGCTTTGTGTCATCGATTGCGCCAGCAACTGCGGACCATCTTGTAGCTGGGTATTGGCAATTTGCAACTCAGGAATATCCGGCACGGTTTCCGGCTGCTGATCCGGATCACCTTCCAGATTTGAATTATCTGCTGTGTTCGGCTGCGCACTATTTTGTAGCGAGTCATCCAATAGCTCCAACTTTTGCTGTTCACCGTAGATCACCGGAATATCATTACAACTGAAGCAAGCCTGTTTCGGGTTGGCAAGGTAAATCTCTTTGCCTTCGTGATCCAAGATCTTTTCGATAAGATAAGGATCAATCAAAAATCCGCCGTTATCAAACACGGCATAACCACGCGCCATTTCTAGTGGTGTGAAAGATGCGGCACCTAACGCCAGCGCTTCCGTCGCTTGGTATTGATCGCGTTTAAAGCCAAAGCGCGGCAGGAAGTCGGCTACATAATTGATTCCGACCATTTGCACCGCACGCACCATCATCACGTTTTTCGATTGCGCCAACCCTTGGCGTAAACGCAGTTGTCCATCATAGCGGTTTGGTGAGTTTTTAGGTGACCATGGTTTTTGTCCCGGCAGCCGAATCGTAATCGGACTATCGTTCAAAATGGTGGCCAAGCTCAAGCCTTTATCCATTGCTGCGGCATAGATAAACGGTTTAATCGATGAACCGACTTGTACCATCGATTGGGTTGCACGATTAAATTTACTCTGAGCAAAACTGAATCCCCCAACAATCGCTTCAATCGCACCATTATCACTGTTTAACGAAACTAATGCTGAATTGGCTAGTGGCAACTGCCCCAACACCCACTCCTGCTTACTGTTCTGGCGGATCCAAATTTGCTCCCCCACCTTAACCTTTAAGTTAGATGCCGTAGCGCCCGCCCATTTCATCGCAGATAACGGCAACTGCATTCGTTCGCCAGACGCCAGCAATAGTTCTGCGCCACTACGATCGGTTTTCATCACCGCTGCCGGAACCAACGGCTCACTATTTGGTATTTTTTTCAAAAAGCCGATAATCCGCTCTTCTTCCCAAGGGCTTTCGCCACTTTTCCATAACGGTGCACCGCCACGATAGCCGTGGCGCATATCATAATTAATCAAATTATTACGCAACGCGATTTGTGCATTGAGTTGATCGCTCGAATCCACTGTGGTGTAGACTTTATAACCTTTGGCATACGCATTTTCTTCACCATAGAGTTTCACCATTTCCTGACGCACCATTTCAGTGACATAATCCGCCTGAAAATCCAGTTGGCTGCCGTGATAACTGGCGACCAACGGCTCATTTCTCGCCTGTTGATACTCCTGCTGCGAAATATAATTTTCATCCAACATCCGCGCTAGCACCACATTGCGCCGCTCAGTTGCGCGCTGCAAAGAGTAAAGCGGATTCATGGTTGACGGCGCTTTCGGCAAGCCGGCAATCATCGCCATTTCGCTTAATGTCAGCTGGTTTAACTCTTTACCAAAATAGGTTTTGGCGGCGGCCGCAACACCGTAAGAGCGGTATCCCAAATAAATTTTATTCAGATACAAACTCAAAATTTCATCTTTGCTGAGATTTTTTTCGATTTCGATGGCTAAAATCGCTTCTTTCACTTTTCTGACCAGCGTTCTTTCCGGGGTCAAAAAGAAGTTACGCGCCAATTGTTGCGTAATGGTGCTGGCGCCTTGCGATGCACCGCCGTCACTGATCGCCACTTTTAATGCGCGCGCAATCCCGACTGGATCCAGTCCATAATGAGTATAAAAACGGCTGTCTTCCGTCGCCAAAACGGCATCGATCAACGGTTTTGGAATCTGTTCCAAAGTAACCGGAATCCGGCGCTGCTCACCGACTTCGCCGATTAACTTCCCGTCTGCAGTATAAATCTGCATCGGCTGCTGCAACTCAACAGTACGCAGCGCTTTCACATCCGGCAAATCCGATTTGATATGAAAATAGGCGACTGCCAACACCACACAACCCAAAATAACCAACGTTAATAGGGTACTTAATATTAATTTTGCGATCTTCACCGAAAATTTCTCTCTAAAAAGTCAATAATCCAATATTTTTACGCCACACTTACTGCCATAAAAAAGTTGCCATAAAAAGCTGCCATAAAACGCAAAGTGCGGTTTGCCCGCCTACAATTAAGCACAACGATACTATTTTACACACACTATGGCAAATAATGAGGATATTTTTATACAATGAAGCCACTTTTTCAGCGCTCAAGCTATGCGATCGGTCTCCATAAGAATCGTGAACAAATCGAAATCGCATTTTTCAACAATGAGCAGCAGCCCTGTTTCGAGCGATTGCCTTGTGAGCAGCTGTCACAACTGCCACAATTATTAAGATTACAATTTGCGACAAAACTCCGCCGTCAAGCCAAATTTATTTATATTGCCTGTCTGGAGCCACGTTTATTGTGGCAAAAACACCTGCTGTTGCCACACATTAAACAGCCACACGAGTTATATCGCCAAGTGCGGTTGATCCTGCAACAGCATTTGCCAATTGAAGAGCAATTGCTGCAATTTGATTTTAGTGCAAGCCCGCTGCAACATATTGGCACTGAACGCCAAATTGATTATGTGCAAATTTATGCCGCAAAAAAACAGAATATCCAGCAACAATGTGAACAATTTTTACCGCTGCAATTGGCTATTTTGGATTTTCATGCCCATGCTCTGCTGCGGGCATTTCACTATTGCGTTGAAATTCAAGGCGAGATTATCAACAATGACAACATGCTGTTTCTTTACCAAGACGATCAGCACAGCATTTTGCTGCAACAGCGGCAGGATAATTTGATTCAATTTTACCGCCCTTCACAGCCACTGACCGCACTTTTACAGGCATTCTGGCAACAACAGTCGCCAAGTGAAACCTCTAACCAAGAGAATATGCGCTATGTGGTGTATGCTGACCAGAATGCGCTTACGGCACTGCGTCAAGATTGCCAGCCAACCCCATTGATTGCGATCGATTCACAGCAATATCCCTATTTTGTCGCATTGGGCTGTGCGCTACGGCAGCAACATAACCTCAAACACTTGAGCAAGATGAACCGCTATGATGCAAACCGAGATTAACCTGCTCGATTGGCGCAGCAAGCAGCTACGCCGCCAAACACAGACTTTTATTATCGCACTGTTTGCTGTGTTATGCCTTGCGGCACTCGTGCTGTGGCAACTGTTTGACTATCAACAGCAGTTACAACAGCGTTTGTCACGACAGAACCGAGCCCAAACCGCACTTCGTGCAGAGAACCAACGGCTGCAACAACAAATCAATCAACTGCAACAAGCTCATAGCAATGAAAGTGCGGTGCTTACCATTCCCGATCAAACGATTTTTAGCCGATTTAGTGATTTCTTAAGCCGTCTGCCACTGTCACAAGGGCGCTTATCCAGTGCCTCGATCAATGTGCAATCTAGTGTGCAGCCCCCGTTCGATTATCAAATATTGCTGCAAGGTTCAACGCCCTCCGAACAAGAGTTTGAACAGTTGCGCCATAGTTTCGAACCTTATTTTGCCGAATATCCGCTGCTGCTCAACCATCGGCAGCATAAGTTAACGATTAAATTGGAGCAGTTCGATTTAAACCATCAGCAACTGGAATTTCATTTTGCCTTGCGTTGGCAGCGTGCAAAAACGGAGGAAAAAACCGATGGCACGCCTTAAACTCTCGCCCTATTCGCCACTTGCTCGCTTAGTTACAGCACCATTGTGGCTGAAATCGTTATTTGCTATTGCGTTACTCTTTCTGCTCTGCGCTTATCCGCTGTCGGACATTGTCCGCCTACAGCAACAATTCCATGACACCGCACTTGGTTCTGCCGATTTACAACATCAACAGCGACAAAAACAGCAAATTGTTGCGCTATTAACCCACAAAGCAGAACAGATAAACACGCAATTGGCGCCACAAACCGCAGCCAAAATTGCCACACTGAATCAGCGCTTACAAAGTGCGGTCGCAAGTTTCAGCGCACTCAACATCGAACAACAGCACTGGCAATTTTCTCGTTCTCCGTTGTTACAATTGGAGTTACAGGGCAGTTTTTATGATATTTCACACTTTGTAGCCGATCTACAGCAGCAATTCACTGAATTAAAACTGTTAAACCTGACGCTACAACACACAGAACAACAGCCTGCCACCCAGGCTATTCTCAATTTACTTTTTTCTGAGGACAGAATTGATAAGGAGATTGCCGATGACTAAATCTTGCCTGACCGCACTTTTACTCGCCTACGGCTGTTTTGTCGGTGCCAATGAGCGCTTTAATGATCCGTTCTCCCCAACGCCTCAGCCATCGAACCGTCAGCTTGCCAACCCGATAACCGCCGAAAATCGACCGCTCCAACACACCAGCTGCAATATCAACAGTCTGTTATTAATCGACCATTTTCCGTTAGCGCAGCTGAAGGTTATCGGCTTGATTCATTATGCAAATCATAGCGTAGTGCTGTGGTCCACACCCGACAACGTGATTATCGACAGCCGTTTAAATGACGTCATAGCACAAGATCAATGGCAAATCACCGCCATCGAAGCACAGCGCATCGTGCTGCAACGTTGTCAACCCCCGTCGCTGCAACGCAGTATTCCGTTGTGAATCTGTCATGGAGAAAAAGCTTATGCCTATTTTACGCCTAGTATTACTCTATTGTTTGCTTCAAACCACGGCACTTGCTGCGAGCGAAAACAACACAGACCGCACTTTTGCGCTCACCTTAAAACAAGCGCCGCTTATCAGCACCTTACAAGCGTTAGCACAGCAGCAGGACGTTAATTTAGTGCTGGACGACAGTCTGAAAGGTCATATCAGTCTGCATTTAAAACAAACTTCATTTGAGCAAGTATTACAAGCTGTTGGCAAAATTCATCAGTTGGAGATCGAAAAATTCAACGGTGACTATTTTGTCAGCCCACGCCACAGTTCAACAAACACGGCCACAACCGCACTTGAGCCGCCACCTAAACTGCAAACCGTCAATATTCCATTGCGTCATGCAAAAGCCGCTGAACTGATACAATCACTCAGCGGCGGCAATGGCTCGTTTTTATCGCCGCACGGTAGCATTAGTTTTGACGAACGTAGCAATAGCTTGATTATTCAAGAAAAAGCGGAAAACATGGCATCCCTTCGCAAGGTTATTACGAGTTTGGATCAACCTGCCCGACAAGTGTTGATCGAGGCGCGAATCGTCACCATCAGCGACGAAAGTCTGCGCGAATTGGGCGTGCGCTGGGGCTTGTTCGAACCCAGCGGACAAAGCCACCGCGTAGCCGGCAGTTTGAATGCCAATGGTTTTGCCGAAATTGATAATAATCTGAACGTCAATTTCGGCAGTGAATACAGCAACGCCGCCAGTGTTTCGCTACAAGTTGCCAAGATCAACAGTCGCTTGTTGGACT
Source organism: Testudinibacter crocodili (assembly GCA_006228005.1). Classification (GTDB taxonomy): domain Bacteria; phylum Pseudomonadota; class Gammaproteobacteria; order Enterobacterales; family Pasteurellaceae; genus Chelonobacter. The sequence goes on along the minus strand of VDHG01000107.1, from coordinate 23,487 downwards.
TGGAACTGACCGCACTTGAACGAGAAAACAGTGTTAATATCATCGCCAGTCCACGTCTTCTCACCACCAACAAAAGAAGCGCCAGCATCAAGCAAGGCACTGAAATCCCTTATGTGGTGAGTAACAGCCGCAACGAAACCCAAAGCGTCGAATTTCGTGATGCGGTGCTCGGCTTGGACGTCACACCGCATATTTCACACGACAACACAATTCTATTGGATTTGATGATCAGCCAAAATTCACCCGGCAACAGCGTCGCTTACGGCAATCAGCAGATGACCACCATTGATAAACAAGAGATCCAAACCCAAGTGTTCGCACGGCACGGTGAAACCATTGTACTCGGCGGCGTATTTCACGACACATTAGTTAACGGGGAAAACAAAGTACCACTGCTGGGTGATATTCCGGGCGCAAAACGGCTGTTTGGCAACGAGAGCAAACGCTACGCCAAACGTGAATTGGTGATTTTTGTTACGCCACACATTGTTGATCAACAACAAAATCAAGCCAATGCCGTCACCAATCAACCGGCACGCCCGTTTCGCTACGGCTTTTAAAGCGGCAAATAAAGCGCTAAACCGCACTTTTGTGTCAACTTGGTTATTTTTGTGAATTAAAAAAGCAAATATCAAGATAGAAGGTTGAAAACAGGGTCGATTTCTTGCGATAATTACTCCCTTAAATTAAAAGTTGAAGCTCATGGAGTATTTTTATCGTTTAAGCTGTCGTTATTCTGCGATGAATCCGGCAAAGAAATCTCCCTTTCTTGAAATTCCTTCAACAACGTGTTTGCATCGGCAAATCTCATTAACCATTTAATTAACAAGAATATAAAATAACATGGCTGAAAAACGTAATATATTTTTAATCGGTCCGATGGGTGCGGGCAAAAGCACCATCGGTCGCCAATTGGCACAAATACTCGGAATGGATTTTATCGACTCTGACAACGAGATCGAACAGCGTGCTGGCGCTGACATCAGTTGGATTTTTGACGTAGAAGGCGAAAACGGCTTCCGCAAACGGGAAGAGCGGATTATTAACGAATTGACCCAACTGCAAGGGGTGGTGCTTTCCACCGGCGGCGGTGCGGTGCTGTCAAAAGACACACGCAACCATTTATCTGCGCGCGGTATTGTGGTTTATTTGGAAACCACCGTGGATAAACAACATCAGCGTACGCTGCGCGACAAAAAACGCCCATTACTGCAAGATGTGGACGATCCGCGCCAAGTGCTGGAGGATCTCGCCAAAGTGCGTAATCCGTTGTACCAAGAGATCGCCGATATTACCATGAGCACCGACGAACAAAATGCCAAAACCATGGCAAACCAGTTAATCGACCGATTGGAAGCCTTTTCTTCTGTTAATTAACCGATAATTCTCGCCCCCAACCTGAGAGCGCAACATGATTGAAGTCAATGTCGAACTGAAAGATCGCCGTTATCCGATTAGAATCGGCAGCCATATTTTGGCGGAAAGCAGCAGCTACGCCCCGTTAAAGTGCGGTGACAAGGTGATGATTGTCTCCAATCCGACCGTTGCGGAACACTATCTGGCAACCGTCAGCGACAGTCTCAACCGCTTGGGCTGTCAAGTTTCCTCAGTGTTGATTCCTGACGGCGAGCAATACAAAACGCTGGACTCGCTCAACCTGATTTTTACCGCACTTTTACAAGCTAATCACGGACGTGACACCACCATCATCGCACTGGGCGGCGGTGTGGTCGGTGATGTTGCCGGATTTGCTGCCGCTAGTTACCAACGTGGCGTGCGTTTGATGCAGATTCCAACCACGCTGCTGTCACAAGTGGATTCCTCCGTCGGTGGCAAAACCGGCGTCAACCATGCACTTGGGAAAAATATGATCGGCGCATTTTATCAACCTTGCGCAGTGATTATCGACAGCGCCAGCTTAGATACCCTGCCAAAACGTGAAGTTTTTGCCGGCTTAGCGGAAGTGATTAAATATGGTGCGATTCTGGATTTGGCGTTTTTCGAATGGTTGGAACAACATATTGATGATCTGGTGAGCTTGCAGCCGCAACAATTGCACTATTGTATTCAACGTTGCTGTCAGTTGAAAGCCGATGTGGTTGCCCGTGATGAAACCGAGCAGGGTGATCGCGCATTGCTGAATCTAGGACACACTTTCGGGCATGCGATCGAAACCCATTTGGGCTATGGCAGTTGGTTGCACGGCGAAGCCGTAGCAGTCGGTATGCTAATGGCAGCGGATCTTTCGCATTTATTAGGCAATTTAAGTCGCCAAGATGTGTTCCGTCTGGAAAAATTACTGGTACGCGCCAATCTGCCGACGGTTTCGCCGGATGGCATGAGCGCAGATGATTATCTGCCGTTGATGATGCGCGACAAAAAAGTCTTGGCAGGCAAATTACGTTTGGTGTTGTTACAACGTTTGGGGCAAGCCTACGTCACGACCAATAGCGATTCGGAATTAGTCAGACGAGCCATCAACCATTGTAGTCAGTTCGACTAAAACCATGTCGTCCGTTGCTAATTCTCTGTTGAAACACCGCCCTTTTTTAAAATGGGCAGGCGGTAAATTCCGCCTGACGGATGAGATCAACAAATTATTACCGAAAAATAAAAAGGTGCTGATTGAACCTTTTGTTGGTGCCGGTTCAGTTTTTCTCAATACGCACTTCCAGCACTATATTTTGGCAGATTTAAATGCCGATTTAATCAATCTATTCAATACGGTGAAACAGGATCCGCAGCACTTTATTGTGGAAAGCCGCAAACTGTTTCAGCACCCCGATGCCAACAGCGCTGATTTTTATTATGCCAAACGCGCTGAGTTCAACCGCACTTTGGATATTTTTCAGCGCTCGGTGCTGTTCCTGTATTTAAACCGTTTCGGTTATAACGGGCTTTGCCGCTATAACAGCAAACAGCAGTTCAATGTGCCGTTCGGCGCTTATCTGAAACCCTATTTTCCAGAGCAAGAGATCCGTTATTTTAGCCAAAAAGCACAAAACGCCGAATTTATCTGCGTCGGTTTTCACGACAGCTTTGAATATACCGACCGCAACAGCGTGGTGTATTGCGATCCGCCTTATGCGCCGCTGTCGCAAAACTCGAATTTCACCCACTATGCCGGCAATGGTTTTAGCTTGGAACAGCAGCAACAGCTAGCCAATCTGGCTAAACATCATGCGGAGCATCGCCGCACAACGGTATTGATTTCTAACCACGATACGCCGTTTACCCGGCAAATTTACCACGGCGCCGACATAACACCACTGATGGTGCAACGGCACATCAGCCAAAACGGCGAAAATCGGATAAAAGTGAATGAACTGATTGCGATTTTTCGTGCTAGTCGGCGAAAAATCAAAGCACCATTAATTCAGGATTAATATTAAACACCAGCCGTTTGACCGCAGGAAATGCTTGCTGCACCAACGCTAGTAACTCTGCCTGACGAAACAGAATCCCTTGTCGCAACGTTGCATTTTGCACTTCACAATACAACACCTCATCGCGAATATTCGCCACTCGGAAACGCCCTTTAAACTCTGGTGGAAAGCATTGTTGCAAAGTGCGGTTCAGATCGCCCAACAGTAGACTGCGCCGTGCAATTTCCGCCAATGGACTTTTCTCGACAATATCGGTGATATTTTTCATTTTATTATAACGCATGGCTTGTTTTGCGGAGATTCGCCCCTATTTATGTGTGAATGAACAGTATCTGCCGGATTTGATGTATGACATTCTGCCGACGATGCTCTATAATAGCACAGCATTTTAAATAAGCGCATGTCGCCGAAGGCATTAATCACTGATGAACTTGTTGCACGCATACCGTCACCGTAAACCGCACTTTTGGTCGCAATTCCTGTTGGGAATTATTGCGATTTTAGCCGTGCCGGTCAGTGCAGCTGGCAACCCAACCCAGCAAAACGATAATCAAGCCTACCAGCAAATTCAACAGACGACACAAACTCGGCAAATCCAAAGCGCTTTTTATCAACAACCACAATATCAACCAGAACCGCAACAAGCCGTTCCGACAACTACACTCGCGCCACAAACCGCACTTTTTGTTGTTATCTCTTCTCTTTCCGAATCTTTACCGCCGATTCGAGCCGGTCCGTTTGCTGCTGTCTAATCCGCAACAAACCGCACTTTAACCTGAGTAACGGCGGTGAAATAAGATTCTCGTTTGCAACTGCAAACCGATTAATGACTCCTTTGATGAAGATAAAAATATGTTAAGAACTATTGCAACCAAATTATTCGGCAGCCGTAACGATCGCGTGTTACGTCGCCTGAACAAACGTGTCCACCAAATCAACCAATTGGAAGCCGAATACCAAGCGCTGACCGACGAACAATTAAAAGGCAAAACCGACGAATTCAAAGCGCGCTTGGAAAAAGGCGAAAGCCTAGAAAAAATTCTGCCGGAAGCCTTTGCTACCGTGCGTGAAGCTTGCCAGCGCACCTTGGGTATGCGTCCATTTGATGTGCAATTGCTCGGTGGCATGATCTTAAATGATCGCTCGATTGCCGAAATGCGCACCGGTGAAGGTAAAACCCTAACTGCCACTCTGCCTTGCTACCTCAACGCCCTGACCGGTCGTGGCGTGCATGTGGTGACGGTCAATGACTACTTGGCGCGCCGCGATGCGGACACCAACCGTCCGTTATTCGAATTTTTAGGTATGACCGTCGGTGTCAATATTCCGGGATTATCCCATGAGCAAAAACGTGCTGCCTATGCCGCCGATGTGACCTATGCCACCAACAGCGAGCTGGGTTTTGATTACCTGCGTGATAACCTGGCGCATTCACCAGACGATCGCTTTCAACGCCCGCTGTATTATGCGTTGGTCGATGAAGTCGATTCAATTTTAATCGATGAAGCCCGTACTCCGCTGATTATTTCCGGTCAAGCGGAAGACAGCTCTGAACTTTATATTGCGATTGATAAACTGATTCCCAAATTAGTATTCCAAGAAAAAGAAGACAGTGAAGAGTATCAAGGCAGTGGAGATTACACGCTAGATCTGAAAAACAAACAGGCATTTTTAACCGAGCGCGGACAAGAGAAAATCGAAAATTTGTTAACCGAAGCCGGATTGATGAAAGAAGGAGACTCGCTCTATTCACCATCAAGGGTAACTTTGCTGCACCACGTGTATGCGGCATTGCGCGCGCATACACTATTTGAACGCAATGTCGATTATATCGTTAAAGACGGCGAAATCGTCATTGTTGACGAACATACCGGACGTACGATGCAGGGACGCCGTTGGTCTGAAGGTTTGCACCAAGCAATTGAAGCCAAAGAAAACGTTAAAATTCAGAGTGAAAATCAGACGACTGCGTCGATTACTTACCAAAACTATTTCCGTTTATACGAAAAATTAGCCGGCATGACCGGTACCGCAGACACTGAGGCCTTTGAATTTCAACAAATTTATGGCTTAGAAACTATTGTAGTACCAACCAACCAGCCGATGATCCGCGATGACCGTACCGATTTGATGTACAAAAACGAAGAAGACAAATTCAATGCGATTGTCCAAGACATCAAAGAAGCCATCTCTCGGCAGCAGCCGGTGCTGGTTGGTACAATCTCGATCGAAAAATCTGAATTGCTGTCGAACACCTTAACCAAAGCCGGGATTAAACATAACGTATTGAACGCCAAATTCCATGCGCAGGAAGCGGAAATTGTCGCCGATGCGGGCGTGCCGGGCGCAGTCACCATCGCCACCAATATGGCGGGGCGCGGCACCGACATTGTGTTGGGCGGTAACTGGCGTGCCGAAATCGCTAAGTTAGATAATCCGAGCGAAGAGCAAATCGCCAAAATCAAAGCCGATTGGAAAGAACGAAATAAAATCGTAATGGATGCCGGGGGGCTGCACATTATCGGCACCGAACGCCATGAATCACGTCGTATCGACAATCAGTTGCGTGGTCGTTCTGGGCGCCAAGGCGATCCGGGTTCTTCCCGTTTCTATTTGTCGTTAGACGATGCCTTAATGCGGATTTACCTCAACGAAGGCAAATTGAATATGATGCGTAAAGCCTTCAGCGAGCCGGGCGAAGCGATGGAATCCAAATTATTGGCAAAAGTGATCGCTAGCGCACAAGCGAAAGTGGAAGCGCACAACTTTGACGGGCGTAAAAATCTGTTGCAATTCGATGATGTTGCCAATGATCAGCGCCATGCTATTTATGCACAGCGCAATGATTTGCTCGATCACCAAGATATTTCCGAAACCATCAATGTGATTCGTGAAGACGTGTTCAACAGCGTTATCGATCAGTACATTCCACCACAATCGTTGGAAGAGCAATGGAATGTGGAGGGCTTGGAAACCCGTCTGCAAAACGACTTTGCCCTGAGTTTACCACTCAATAAATGGCTGGAGGAAGATAACCACCTGCATGAAGAGAACCTGCGCGAACGTATTCTGGAAGCTGCGATCAACGAGCATAAACGCAAGGAAGAAATGGTCGGTGCTGAGAATATGCGTTCATTTGAAAAAGGCTTGATGCTGCAAATTCTGGACGAATTGTGGAAAGAGCATTTGGCGGCAATGGATCACCTGCGCCGTGGGATTCATCTGCGTGGCTATGCGCAAAAAGATCCGAAGCAAGAATACAAAAAAGAGTCGTTCCAGATGTTTACCGAAATGCTGGACACCTTGAAACTGACCGTGATTAGCACCTTGAGTAAAGTGCAGGTGCGCACGCAAGAAGAGGTGGAAGAAGCCGAGCGCTTGCGCCGTGAAGCTGCCGAGCGTCAGGCTGCTGCGTTGCAATACCACCAAAATGGTGAACAGCAGGGCGAAACTGCGGACACGGATGAGATGCCGAAAGTCAGCCGTAATGCGCCTTGCCCTTGTGGTTCGGGCAAGAAATATAAATATTGCCACGGTAAAATTAAGTAACTCGATCAATGCCCGACCACTTTGCTAAATAGCCTTGGTCGGGCTAAGAACATAGGAAAACCATGACCGCACTTACTCAAAAAGCCGTTAGCAAAAAACCGCTGATCAAAGTTGCTGTCGGCATTATTCGTAACGAATTCCAACAAATCTTTCTGACGCGCCGCTTAGAGGGCAAAGATTTTGCCCAAAGTTGGGAGTTTCCCGGTGGCAAAGTCGAAACCAATGAGAGCCCGGAACAGGCGCTGCAACGTGAATTGGAAGAAGAGATCGGGATTATGGTAATCAAAGCCGAACTCTACGAACGTTTTCAATTCGAATATCCGAAAAAAGTGATCGAACTCAGTTTTTACCTGATCGAAGAGTGGCTAAACCAACCTTTTGGTCGTGAAGGACAAGACGGATTTTGGATTGAACAACACGCTTTAGACAGCGGGCAATTCCCACCAGCAAATAAGAAAATTATCGAACGCCTATTGAGCGAGAAACCGAATTGATTATCCTGCTATAGACAAAGAGATCATAACAAAGTGCGGTTTATTCACACCACAAAACCGCACTTTGCTTATTCCCTGCGTTCGTTATGCTAAAGAATCGACCATTTGCTCAAAACGCTGAATGCCAAGCGCAAACTCCTCGTCACTGATATTGAGCGACGGCGCAAAACGCAGCACATTAGGACCGGCAACCAACAGCATAACCCCAAACTGATTGGCTTTATTACGCAATTCTGCCGCTTTATCCTGATATTCTGCTGCCAGTTCCGCCCCGATTAACAACCCTAAGCCACGCACCGTAGTGAACAGTTTGGCTTTTTGGTTAATGTTTTCCAGCGCTTCAATCAACTGCTTTGAACGCTGTTGTACTTGCTGTAAAAAGTGCGGTTGACTGATCATGTCCACTACCTTCACCGCCACCGCACAAGCCAACGGATTACCGCCAAATGTGGTGCCATGCACACCAGGCGAGAAACTTTTTGAAATTTTATCGCTGGTCAACATCGCACTTATCGGAAAGCCATTGGCAAGCGCTTTGGCGGAGGTCAAAATATCCGGCACGACCCCATAATGCATATAGGCAAAAAATTCCCCGCTGCGCCCGATACCGGTCTGAACTTCATCAAAAATCAGCAGCGCTTGATATTGATCGCACAACTGGCGTAAGCCTTGTAAAAATGCCTTAGTCGCTGGCAATACCCCGCTTTCGCCCTGAATCGGTTCGATAATCACGGCACAAGTATGATCATCAATCACCGCTTTTACCGCATCTAAATCATTAAACGGTACATGGACGATATCCGCCGGTTTTGGTCCGAAGCCATCGGAATATTTAGGTTGCCCACCCACGCTGACCGTAAACAATGTTCTGCCGTGAAAGCTCTGTTTAAAAGAAATAATTTTACTTTTTTGATAGCCAAAATGATCGACCGCATAGCGACGTGCCAATTTCAGCGCCGCTTCATTGGCTTCCGCCCCAGAATTGGCAAACATCACACGCTCAGCAAAAGTGAGTTCAATCAATTTTGATGCCAGCTCCAGCGCCGGTTCACTGGTAAACCAGTTGCTTGAGTGCCATAGCGTTTCTCCTTGCCGCTTCAATACATCCACCACCTCATCCGGGCAGTGCCCCAATGAATTGACCGCCACACCGCTGGTAAAATCAATATAATCCTTGCCGTCCTGATCCCAAACCGTGCTGCCTTTGCCCCTGACCGGAATAAAATCCGCCGGAGTATAATTTTGAATTAAAACCTGATCAAACGTTGCTCTGGTATATTGTGTCATACTGCTTCCTTTTGCTTACTACTGTTAATTAGGGTCTAAAATAAAACGATTTGTGTCGGCAAGCAACTGTTATCTCAACAAATCGCTAGGCTTGCTTTGTACGGCAAATTGACGGATAATAATTTAGACAAAATAATGAACAGGATAATATAGCGGGGATAATGATGACTATCAATAGCGCACGGTTGGAAGCGAGAATCAGCAAGGATTTGCATATATTAATCAAACACGCAGCACAGTTAGAAGGACGAAGTCTGACTGATTTTATCATTACCGCAGTTCAGTCTGCTGCGCAAAAAACCATTACTGACACTCAAGTTTTGCAACTTTCTATCAATGATCAGGTTCGTTTCGCTGAGGCGCTGTTCTTACCGCCAGCACATAATTCAGCAATGGAAAAAGCGCTTGAACAGCATCATCATTTATTGGAAAAATAAATGATGACAACTGAGACCTATCGTATTATTCCGTTAAATTCAACCTTTGATCGAAATAGTTTTGATTGTGACTCTGAACCATTGACGCATTATTTCCGACATTTTGTCACACAAGATATTAAAAGAAAATTGACTAACTGTTTCATTTTGACCAACACCACGCATCAAATTATTGGTTATTATACCTTATCGGCGCATAGTATTTGCTTGAGCGATCTCCCACAGCAAATGAAGAAAAAATTGCCACGCTACCCAACGATTCCGAGCATAAAAATGGGTAGATTAGCCGTCAATCAGCCCTTTCGCGGGCAAGGGTTTGGCGGTGTTTTATTGATTGATGCCTTAAAACGAGCGGCAAATAGCGAAATAGGCGCCTACGCTTTATTCGTTGATGCAAAAGATGATAATGCAGTCCGTTTTTATCAACACTACGGTTTTATCTCCTTGTTGGATAAAACAGATACCCTGTTTTATCCACTGCTTAATTTCAAAACCGTTTAATTTATCATAAAACGGAAAGAGAATATTATGCCATTCACCCCAACAGAACGTGAACAGTTATTAGCCTTAAAAGGAGTGGGCTCTACCGTTATCCAACGCTTGGAGCCGCTTGGGATCGATTCGTTTGAACAGCTTGCCAAAGAGCGGTCTGAAGAGATTTGCCGCCAAGTCGGCGAAGCCCTTGGCAGCCGTTGTTGGAGAAACAGTCCTCAGGCAAAAGCAGCGATTGACGCTGCAATTGCCTTAGCAAAGTACAAAAGCTAATTTGTACCGCCGACCGTGATTTGTTCAATTTTTAACGCCGGTTGCCCAACACCGACCGGAACGCTTTGTCCCTCTTTGCCACAAACGCCGATGCCCGGATCAAGCTCTGATTCGTCAGCGACCATCGACACATTTTGCATCACTTCAATTCCACTGCCGATTAGGGTTGCGCCAACCACCGGTTTGGTGATTTTGCCTTTTTCAATTAAATAGGCTTCCGCAGCAGAAAAAACGAACTTGCCGGAGGTGATATCCACTTGCCCACCACCAAAGTGCGGTGCGTAGATGCCTTGCTCTACTGAGGTTATCAGATCTTCAAATTTACTTTGCCCTGCCAGCATATAAGTGTTGGTCATGCGTGGCATCGGCAGATGGGCGTAAGACTCACGCCGCCCGTTACCGGTTGGTGCCACGCCCATCAAACGAGCGTTCATTTTATCCTGCATATAGTTACGCAAAATACCATTTTCGATTAATACGTTACGCTGAGTCGGCACCCCTTCATCATCAATGGTCAAAGAACCGCGACGATCCGCCAGTGTGCCATCATCCACAATTGTACACAGCGGCGAAGTCACTAATTCACCGATTTTACCACTGAACAGCGAGGATTTTTTGCGATTGAAATCACCTTCCAAACCATGCCCGACGGCTTCATGCAGCAACACGCCCGGCCAGCCTGCCCCCAGCACCACCGGCATCATTCCGGCTGGCGCTTGTACCGCACTTAGCTTCACTAGCGCCTGACGAACAGCTTCTTTGGTAAACCATACCGCTCGACTAACGCCTTGATAGTCCTGTAAAAACCATTCTAATGAAAAACGACCGCCACCGCCGGCGCTGCCACTTTCGCGTTTGCCCTGCTGCTCGACCAATACCGACACTGAGAGACGCACCAACGGACGGATATCTGCCGCTAACGTACCGTCTGTCGCCGCCACTAAAACTTCTTCATAAAGCGCATTTAAACTGGCGGAAACTTGAATAACACGCGAATCTTCGGCACGTGCGGTTTGATTGACCAAATGCAACAGCTCGATCTTTTTTTCACGGCTTAAGCTGTGCAGTGGGTCAAGTGCGGCATAGCGCATCGGTGCGCTGACCGAATGCAGGGTGATCGGCTTGATCAGCGAACTGCTAGCCTGTGCAATGCCTTTTGTCGCATCGATACATTGCAGCACTTGTGGCGCACTGATTTGATCGGCATAAGCAAAACCGGTTTTCTCACCGCTGACCGCTCTGACACCAACGCCACGATCAATATGAAAACCACCCTCTTTGATAATGCCGTCTTCCAATGACCAGCTTTCCTCAATAGAAGACTGAAAATAAAGATCGGCATAATCAATTTGCCGGCTGGAAAAATGATCCAATAAATTCGCCAACTGAGTAATAGAAAGTTGACTTGGTTCTAATAGGGACGCTGAAACTTTACTTAACATAATTTCTCTTTATTTTTATTAGGGTCGGTTGATGTTTGTCTACATGATAACAACATCAAATTGTTCTTGATTGTAAAACACTTCGGTTTTCACCTGCACCTGTTTACCGATAAACACTTCCAGCTCAGCCAAAATCCCGTGCGCCTCTTCGTTGATCAAGTAATCCGCCACCGCTCTTGAAGCATACACCAAAAATTGCTCACTATCGTATTGATGGTGAATTCGCACAATTTCTCGCACAATTTCATAACTGACAGTTTCCACTGTTTTCAGACTGCCACGCCCTTTGCAAGCCGGGCATTCGGTGCACAGCACATGCTCCAAACTTTCGCGGGTGCGTTTGCGGGTCATTTCCACCAAGCCCAGTTGGGTGAAGCCGTTGACGCTGGTTTTGACCCGATCACGCGATAGCGCTTCGTTCAACGACTGCAACACCCGTTCGCGGTGCTCTTCGCTTTGCATATCAATAAAATCAATAATGATAATGCCGCCCAGATTGCGCAGTTGTAGCTGTTGTGCAATGGTTTGGGTCGCTTCGACATTGGTATTAAAAATCGTCTCTTCCAAATTACGATGACCAACAAAACCGCCGGTATTGATATCAATCGTGGTCATCGCTTCGGTTTGTTCGATAATCAAATAGCCACCGGACTTCAAATTTACCCGTTTTTCCAGCGCGCGCTGAATCGCATTTTCCACCCCGTACAAATCAAACAATGGCGGATTGCCGGTATAAAGCGATAGGCGTCCAGTGAGTTCCGGCATAAACTCTTGGCTAAACGTTTCCACTTCTTGAAAAGTCAATTTCGAGTCAATTCGAATCAAATCGATTTGCGTGCCGACAAAATCACGCAACACTCGCTGCGCCAGCGCCAGCTCGCCATAAAGCATTGAACGAGTCGGATATTTCCCTTTGCGTTCCATCACTTTACGCCATAGGCGTTTCAAAAATTGCGCGTCCTGTTTCAACTCTTCCTCAGAGCAACCCTCGGAAGCGGTTCGCACAATAAAGCCGCCCAATTCATCACAATAGTCGGTGACCAGCTCTTTTAAACGCAACCGCTCTTCTTCACTTTCAATCCGCTGCGACACCCCAACATGGCTGTTTTCCGGCATAAAGACCAAATAACGTGACGGTAAGGTAATATCCGTGGTTAAGCGTGCGCCTTTGGTGCCGAGCGGATCTTTCACCACCTGCACGATAATATCCTGCCCTTCACGCACCAATTCACCAATATCTTTGACTACAAACTGCTTCTTTTCGGATTCATCCACACATTCGGTGTGTGAAACAATATCGGAGGCGTGCAAAAATGCCGCCTTTTCCAAGCCAATATCGACAAAAGCCGATTGCATGCCGGGCAGCACCCGCATCACTCGCCCTTTATAAATATTGCCGACCAATCCTCGTTTAGCTTCACGCTCGATATGCACTTCTTTCAGTACACCGGTGTCGAGCAACGCAATTCGGGTTTCATTTGGCGTTACATTCACCAATAACTCTACACTTGATGTCATACAATTAATACTTCTTCTTAAAATAAGTGGCTTATATTCTAGCTTAAAACCGCACTTGGCAAAAATGAGATTTCGATTATTTTGGCAAACACAAAAAACCCGGACTTAAGCCGGGTTGTATAATCTGTTTCAGATCGCACGGAAATTGCCATCAGGCTTCGGTTTCGCTGTCAGAAAAACGCTCGATTCTGGCACCCAGTCCGCGCAACTTCTCTTCAATGTGTTCATAGCCACGATCAATATGATAAATACGATCAACGATGGTTTCACCGTTGGCAATACAGCCCGCCAACACTAAGCTGGCAGAAGCACGTAAATCGGTTGCCATCACTTCAGTGCCGTTTAAATTACGCACGCCGTAACAAATAGCGGTATTACCTTCAATATCAGCTTTTGCGCCCATACGTATCAGCTCAGGAATATGCATAAAACGGTTTTCAAAAATGGTTTCGGTGATAATTCCGGTGCCTTCAGCCACCATATTTAACAGGGTAAATTGTGCCTGCATATCCGTCGGAAAGCCCGGATGTGGTGCGGTACGCACGTTGACCGAGCGTGGACGATAGCCCAACATATCCAAGGTGATAGTATCTTCAGTGATATCAATTTGAGCCCCAGCTTCGCGTAGTTTCTCAATTACCGCATCTAAAGTAGAAGCACGAGTGCCACGGCAAACAATACGTCCACCGGAAATCGCCGCTGCCACTAAGAACGTGCCGGTCTCAATCCGATCTGGAATGACATGGTGCTCGCCGCCGCCCAAATGCTCAACGCCTTCTACGGTAATCATATCAGTCCCTGCACCGGTGATTTTCGCACCTAGCTTATTCAAGAAATAAGCGGTGTCAGAAATTTCTGGTTCGCGCGCGGCATTTTCAATAATCGTTGTGCCTTTTGCCAACGTCGCTGCCATCATCACAGACAAGGTTGCGCCGACGCTAATTTTATCCATCACGATGTTGGCACCCTTCAAGCGCCCATCAACAAAGGCTTTAACATAGCCGTCTTCCAATTTGATCTGTGCCCCTAACTTCTCCAAACCGGAAATGTGCAGATCAACCGGACGAGCGCCGATGGAACAACCACCCGGCAATGAAACCTGCCCTTGACAAAAACGTGCCACGAGCGGCGCCAACGCCCAAATGGAAGCACGCATAGTTTTTACCAACTCATAAGGGGTTACAAAATTATCAATATTGGAAGCATCCAGATAAACCGTATTTTTGTCTTTACGCTCAACCGTCACCCCTAATTGGCTCAAAATTTTCAAGGTGGTGGTCACATCTTTCAAATCGGGGACGTTGGTCAGTGTAACCGGTTCTTCCGCTAAAATCGCAGCGAATAGAATCGGCAAGGCAGCATTTTTAGCGCCTGAAATATCAACACTGCCTTTTAAACAGGTTTTCCCATAGATTCGAAACTTTTCCATTTTTTTTCCTTTATAATTGGATTCACAATTTGGCTTGATATTTGGCTTAGCAATAGGCTGGTCGATTAAAGACCATTTAATAAACGGGCTTTGCGCCATTTTTCAACGGTAAAGGTTTTAATCGATAATGCATGAATTTCATTGGTCGCAATATACTGCATTAGCGGCGCATAAATCAATTGCTGCTGTTTGACTTTGTTCATTGAATCAAATTCATCACTGACAGCGGTCACACTAAAATGTGCATTCTCGCCATTGACATAAACCTCGGCCAAATTCAATTGCTCACGCAAAATATCTTCGATTGTTGCTGCATCCATGATGTTGTTATTCCTTGATTACGGCTGTATAAACGCTTTTAACCACTGATCTAAATCGTATAGCTCGGCAAAATCCAGTACCAAGTGCGGTACGTCAACCAATTTTACCTCGCCAAGCTTAGAATAGTGGTGAAGAATTTCACATATTAACACAAAACCGGCAGAATCCACCGTCCCAAGTTGATTTAACTTAATCTCAAGACAAGATTTTTGATTCTGAAACAACGAAGCTCGCTGCTGCCACAACGACAACAACGTGCTTCTCGTCAAATCTCCCACCAATTGCAAACAGTGCGTGTTTTCGCTACTGCTGATCTGCCACTTGAACGTCAATCAACCCACCTTATTTTTCAAGTTTAATCGGAATAGCCGCACTTTTTTGGATTTGAGCGGTTAGTTCATCAATCCCTTTTTGGCGCAGAATATTGCTCCACTCATTTTTCTTGGTTTCAACCATGCTGACCCCTTCCGCCGCCATATCATAGGCTTGCCATGCGCCTGTGCGAGTATTTTTACGCCATTTAAAATCCAATTTAATCGGCGCTGCGCCATTGGTTTGGATAATATTCACGCGAATGCTGACAATATTTTGATCGCCAATCGGTTTTTCTCTTTCAATCTCAATATTTTGATTGTTATACATGGTCAACACTTGAGCATAGGATTGCTCAATAAAGTTAGAAAACGCAGTAAAAAACTGTTCCCGCTGCGCTGGTGTGGTGCTTTTGAAATATTGCCCCAACACTAACGACCCAGCATAATTCACATGCACATACGGCATTAATTCTTGTTTAACAATTGTGCGCATATAGTCTGGATTTTGCTTAATTTTGCTTTGATTAGCACTGATTGAGGCAAACAGTTTATCCGATGCCTGCTGCATCAATTGATACGGGTTATCAGCAGCTACCGCTTGCATTGCGCCAAATAGGGACATCACGGCAACCATCACAACCGCGCATTTTTTAAACACTTTCTTCAACATGACTTTCTCCTGTTCAATTAATCCGAAAACTATTCCGTTTTATCGGTTTTCTCTGTTTTTTCACCGTCTTTCTTATCACCATACAAGAATTGACCGATTAAATCTTCTAACACCATTGCTGAGGTCGTATCATGAATCGTATCTCCCTCTTTCAGCATGGCAATTTCACCATCATCAAAACCGATATTCAGCGCGATATATTGCTCTCCTAGAAGTCCTGAGGTTTTTATCGACAACGAGCTGGTTTCTGGAATATGGTTATATTCCTGATCAATACTCAAACTGACTTGAGGCAAATAGCTGGTCGGATCCAAGCTGATAGCATTGACCCGCCCGATCACCACACCGCCGGTTTTGACTGGCGCCCGCACTTTAAGACCGCCGATATTATTAAAAGTTGCGTGCAGATTATAACTTTTACTTTGATGAAAGCCCTGCACATTCGCCACTTTCAAGCCTAAAAAAACCAGTGCAGCGATAGCCAACAGCAGGAACAACCCGACCCAGAACTCATATTTAATGGTTTGACGCATTCTTTTTTCCTTTATTACTTTTATATCTTACGGTGACTGACTTATCGCGCGGTTAATTGCCGCCGAACATCATTGCAGTTAAAACGAAATCCAGTGCCAGAACAGCTAATGAGGCGTGCACTACGGTTTTGGTGGTAGCACGGCTGATCCCTTCTGAAGTCGGGTGAGCATCATAGCCGTTAAACAACGCAATCCACACTACTGCAATCGCAAAAACCGCACTTTTGATCAAGCCGTTTAAAATATCGGTTTGCCAACTGACCGAATTTTGCATCACCGACCAAAAACTACCGCCATCAACCCCTTTCCAGTCAACCCCGACCAGTGAGCCGCCCCAGATGCCGATGGCTATAAAAATAATCGTTAGTAGCGGCATCGAGATAATCCCCGCCCAAAAACGTGGTGAAATCACGCGTCGTAGCGGATCGACCGCCATCATCTCTAAGCTGGAAAGCTGTTCGGTCGCCTTCATCAAGCCAATTTCTGCAGTCAGTGCCGACCCTGCCCGTCCGGCAAATAAAAGTGCGGTCACCACCGGTCCCAATTCACGCAACAATGAAAGTGCCACTAATTGCCCCAAACTGCTTTCTGCCGCAAATCCCACCAACACCACATAGCCTTGCAAGCCTAGCACCATACCGATAAAAAGCCCGGACAGTAAAATAATCAACAGTGACTGCACACCAAGCACATACAGTTGCTTAACCAGCAGTGGAAAATATTTTTTCGGCTGCGGCACGCCGACCAACGCCCCATAGAGCATAAAACCAGCGCGTCCAAGCGTTCTGAAAAAACCAATGGTACCGGCGCCTAATCTGGAAATAGCGGAAATGATCATACAAATAACTCATCAATATAGTGTTGTGCCGGATAATGAAACTGCACCGGGCCGTCTTCATTGCCGGACAGAAATTGAATCACGCGCGGATCCGCACTTTGCTGCAATTGCGCTGCGGTTCCTTCGGCAATCACAGTTTGATCCGCCACAATATAAGCATAATCGGCTATGCTCAGCACCTCTTTCACATCATGCGACACCACAATTGAGGTGAGATGTAGGGTTTTATTCAAGCGTTTGATCAAACTCACGATGACGCCCATGCTGATCGGATCTTGCCCGGTGAAAGGTTCATCATACATCACCAAATCCGGATCGAGTGCTACCGCTCTTGCCAACGCCACACGCCGCGCCATACCACCGGAAAGTTCAGACGGCATCAAATCAGCCGCACCACGCAGCCCAACGGCCTCCAACTTCATCAACGTTAATTGACGGATCATCTCTTCCGGCAGATTGCTGTGTTCGCGCAGCGGAAAAGCCACGTTATCAAAGGTAGAAATATCCGTAAACAGTGCACCGGATTGAAACAGCATTCCCATTCTTTTACGAATTTGATACAACTTTGCATTCGACAGGCGAGTAATATCACTACCATCAAATAAAATCTCGCCAGAATCAGGGAACAACTGCCCCCCGATCAGTTTTAACAACGTCGTCTTACCGATTCCCGAAGGCCCCATAATTGCGGTAATTTTACCGGTTTCGACTTTTAAATTCAGCCCTTGATAGATTGTGCGCGAACCTCGTTTGAACGCTAGATCCCTCACTTCAACCAAATATTTATTCATTTTATGCCTTGCTTTTATCATGGATACCTAACGGCAATTAAGCGAAATCTTGTATGAAATTAGTAACAATGTCAAATATTCCCCCGATTTTTGGTTAGGATTAGGGTCTGTTGACCTTTATCTTCAGACGCTTTTCAATCTGAGAAGAATTTATGTTAGAATCGAAAATTATTAACCTTTTTAAACCATACGCTAGGAAAACCGATGACTTCTCGTTGGAATATCGTTTTAGTGGTAATCGCACTGGCACTGCTTGCTTGGTATTATTCGTTAAACCAACAAGATAACACCGATTTGGCTGCCCGTATTCAAAACAGCGACAGCCCTGATTATATCGCTAATCAGATGGAAACCACGCTTTATTCACTGGACGGGCGCAAACAATATGTAGCGACTGCGGATGAAGTGGAATATTTCCAAACTCAAGGGGATACGCTGTTCAAAGCACCGATCGTCTATTTGTTTGAGACCTCTAGAAATAGCGATAAGCTGGTGCGCAGTTGGCGTTTGAGTGCGGATCAAGCCAAGATCAGCAAAGATAAAATACTCTATTTGAACGATAATGTCTCGATTCAAAGTTTGTTGCCAGAAAGCAAAATTCATAGTTTGCAAACCTCAAGTGCGGTTGTCAATTTAACGACACAAGATATAACATCTGATACAATGGTCAGCGTGGTTGGTCAAAGTTTTACTACCACCGGCAAAAGCCTGAGCGGAAATCTTCGTCAGCAGATCGCAACGTTAAAAGAACAGGTGCAAACTCACTATGAGATTCAACAAAATGAAAACAAAAATAATTAAATCCCTAACATTAGTCAGCGTGCTGTTACTCTCTTTTTCAGCTTTCGCCTTGAAAAACGACAGTCAACAACCTATTAATATTACCTCTGATAACCAATCATTAGATTTGGAAAATAATATCGTGACCTTTACCGATAATGTGGTAATTACTCAAGGCTCTATTTTGATCAACGCCCGTCAAGTCACCATCACCCGTCCAGATAATAACGGGGGTGGTAAAGAGAAAATCGAGGCAAACGGCAGTCCCGTCACTTTCCAACAGCAATTGGATAACGGCAAAATGATCAACGGGCGAGCCAACAAGGTCAATTATGATCTTGGCAGCCAATATCTAGTGTTGACCGGCAATGCCCAGTTAAAACAATTAGACAGCCAAATTGATGCCGAAGTGATCACCTATGATGTACAACAGCAAAAAATGATCGCCAAAAACAGCGGCAAAGGCCGAGTGAAAACGATTTTATATCCGTCACAATTACAACAAAAATAATAGGTTAACTTTTTATGTCTATTCTTTCGGCACAAAATTTGGCGAAATCCTATAAGGGACGCCAAGTTGTCCATGATGTCAGCTTGACCGTCAATTCCGGCGAAATCGTCGGCTTACTCGGCCCGAATGGCGCCGGCAAAACCACCACCTTTTATATGGTCGTCGGCTTAGTCAAAAACGACCATGGTTCGATTAAGATCGATGATTTGGATATTACGCTATTGCCGATGCACAACCGCGCCCAGCAAGGCATTGGTTATCTGCCGCAAGAAGCCTCGATTTTTCGTCGTTTAAGTGTTTATGACAATTTAATGGCAGTGCTGGAAATTCGCAAAGATTTAACCCAAAAACAGCGCAAACAACGAGCGGAAGAGTTGATCGACGAATTTCATATCGATCATATTCGCAATAACTCAGGACAGTCATTGTCCGGTGGCGAACGTCGTCGAGTCGAGATTGCCCGTGCGCTGGCAGTTAATCCAAAATTTATTCTGTTAGACGAACCTTTTGCCGGTGTTGACCCGATTTCGGTGATTGACATCAAAAAAATTATTTTACATCTGAAAGATCGGGGCTTAGGCGTGTTGATCACCGATCATAACGTACGCGAGACACTGGATGTTTGCGAACGGGCTTATATCGTCAGTGCTGGCAATATGATTGCCACTGGCAGCCCACAGGATATTTTGCAAAATGAAGATGTAAAACGTGTTTACTTGGGCGATCAATTCAAACTATAGCCTCGCTAACCTCAACCAAGAGAGATTGTAAGATGAAATTTACCCATTTGCTCAACCCTGACAATATTCGTCAAGGTGTGATGGCATCGAGTAAAAAACGTATCCTTGAAATCCTCAGCGAAATCGTTGGTGCTGAAACCGGAGAAGATACCCAAATCTGCTTCGAGCATTTATGCGAACGAGAAAAAGTCGGTTGCACCGCACTTGGTGGTGGAATTGCGCTGCCACGCGCTAAATTGTCGCAAGGAGAAAAACCAATAGCAGTTTTTCTACAACTCACCACACCTATTGACTACAAAGCACCGGATAATCGCGAGGTCGATCTGCTGCTAGCACTGTTTATTCCCATCGGTTTATGTCAACAGTTTGCCCCATGTTTACCAGAAATTGCCAAAAAGTTGACAAATAAAACACTGACAAAACAGCTACGTGCCGCCAAAAGTAAAGAAGAGATCTGGGATATTTTTTGCAAGTTGGATCAACATAGTGAAGATGAGTCTGTTGCGGTCAGCGCCAGCTGATCACAAAATTACTGATCACCCAGATTGAAGGAGACAAGGCAATATGGAACTTATTATTATCAGCGGACGCTCCGGCTCCGGCAAATCAGTTGCCCTGCGTGCACTGGAAGACATCGGTTATTATTGTATTGATAACCTTCCGTTGGCACTATTTAGTCAATCGATTGATATTCTGAAAAATAATCAAGAATCCGTTGCTATCAGTCTGGATATCCGTAATATTCCTGAGTCACCAGTGCTGTTAGAGCAAGTGTTGCAGCAGCTACCGTCTGATATCAAGGTCAAAACTATCTTCTTAGATTGTGAACCCAGCGCTCTGATTCGGCGTTACAGCGACAGCCGTCGCCTACACCCGCTTTCGGTAAAAAATATCACCCTCGAAGCAGCAATAGAGGTCGAGCGCGAAATGTTGGAACCGCTGTTTCAACACGCCGATTTAATTCTGGATACCACGCAGATTTCTACCCATGAACTAGCGGAAAAACTCCGCCAATTTCTACGTGGCAAATCCAATAAAGAGCTGAACATCGTATTTGAATCGTTTGGTTTCAAATATGGCATTCCACTAGATGCCGACTATGTGTTCGATGTGCGTTTTTTGCCAAACCCACACTGGGAGCCGCAACTGCGCCCGATGACTGGACTGGAAGAGCCGGTGATCGACTTTTTAAACCGACAAAACGATGTACACAATTTTATTTATACGACCCGCAACTACATCGAAACGTGGCTACCGCTGTTGGAAAAAAACAACCGCAGCTACCTGACGATTGCTATCGGTTGTACTGGCGGCAAACACCGCTCAGTCTATATCGCCCAACAGCTAGGCGAGTATTTTTTAGGACGCGGCAAAAAAGTTCAGATTCAACATTCCTCACTCAGCAAACATAAATCTCAGTAATTTCTCCGCGAATGTGTAGCTCAGCCGGATAGAGCAATCTCCTCCTAAGAGATAGGTCGGCGGTTCGAATCCGCCCACGTTCGCCATGTTTTTTAGTTATGGAAAAAAGTCCGAACTTAGAATCTCTTCTAATGTCCAGATTGGCTTACTTGGAAAATCTGAATCTGACATTGACGTTTCACGTGCGGCATCAAATATAGCAGACTCCCACGCCCACTCTAAGAACTCTTCTTTATTCATTGGATTTTTTAATGATGGAGAGTTTTTTATCAAACGTTCAATCGCTTTTCGCTGTTCTTTGATGGTCAATTCCCAACTTTTTCCGCGATGGCTCGGCTGATAGCCCCATTTGAGCAAATGGGCAATCAATATTCGAAATCGATTATTCAGCTGCGACAGTTCACTTCTCCCCATGCTTTCCATCTCCTCAATAAGATTTTCGATATCTAATTGATTGAGTGCCCCAGCTCTCAGTAATTCAGTCTGCTCTGTCACCCAGCCATAGAAATCTTCATTGTATACTTTACTCATATCTACCTCTCCTCTAGTAGTTATGCCAATATAATGCCCTTATTGTAGGACTTTGGTCAAGTAGCTAGCCAACACCAATCTATCACTTACTAATCGCATTTTAGTTTTCAACAAAAATTAACTGGCAATTTGATTTAAAGCGGGTTTTTAGCGGAATTACACTCTCTTTTTTATAACACTCCTGATAAAATACGCGCCATCTAGTCTGGTGGTTTATCATTGCATAAACCGTCAGAATTTGATGACAGAACAATTCCTTTTCAACAGGGAATAATTATTTCTTATTTATAATTAAAGTAATGGAGCAGTTATGTTTCTATTTCAATTTGCTATAGTTTTACTATGTATTTTGATTGGTGCCCGACTTGGCGGCATCGGCTTGGGAGTTATGGGGGGTTTAGGACTTGCCATTTTAGCATTTGGATTCAATTTACAGCCAACCAGTCCGCCAATCGACGTGATGTTGATGATTATGGCGGTGGTGTCTGCCGCTGCCGCCATGCAGGCTGCCGGCGGTTTGAACTATATGATTCAAATTGCAACTCGTATCTTGCGTAAAAATCCAAAATACATCACTTTTATTGCCCCGGCAGTGACTTACACCTTTACTGTATTAGCAGGAACAGGACATGTTGCCTATTCGGTGCTGCCCGTGATTGCAGAAGTCAGCCGTTACAACGGTGTACGCCCTTCGCGCCCACTTTCAATGGCGGTTATCGCCTCACAATTTGCGATTGTTGCTAGCCCGATTGCGGCGGCGGTAGTCGCTTGTGTCGCCTATCTTGAGCCACAGGGGATAACACTGACTAATGTCTTAAGTGTCACCGTTCCATCGACTATTTTAGGGATTGGGCTGGCATGTCTGTTTGTCAACAAAATGGGCAAAGAGCTGAAAGATGATCCGCACTATCAACGCTTACTACAAGATCCTGAATATGCTGAAAAAAATGCAACCAGCTTAGATGTTGAGCATATGCCAATCAGCAAAAATGCGGTTCGCTCAGTTGGCTTGTTCCTGTTTGGTGCCTTGTTAGTGGTGGTTATGGGCGCATTCCCGGATTTGCGACCGCACTTTGACGGCAAAGCAATGGGTATGGCGCACACCATCGAGATTATCATGCTGACGATTGCAGCTTTGATTATTTTGATCTGTAAACCGGACAGCAACCAAATCACGCAAGGCTCGGTGTTCCATGCCGGTATGCGGGCAATCGTTGCGATTTTCGGGATTGCTTGGTTAGGCGACACCTTGATGGGCGCTCACATGACCGAAGTAAAAGAGATGGTTTCCGGTTTGGTGGAATTTGCCCCGTGGACCTTTGCGTTTGCCCTGTTTGCGTTGTCGGTGTTGGTTAACAGCCAAGGTGCGACAACCGCAGTATTAGTACCGCTAGGAATCTCATTAGGCTTGCCAGCACCCGTGATTATCGCCACATTCGTTGCCGTGAACGGTTATTTCTTTATCCCTAACTATGGTCCGATTATTGCCTCAATCGACTTCGATACCACAGGTACTACTCGAATTGGTAAATACATTTTTAACCATAGCTTTATGATTCCGGGCTTACTCAGCCTGATTTTCAGCTTAATCTTCGGTTTTATTTTCGCCGGTATTTTCTTGGGTTAATCTGAACAGTTGAGATAAAAATAAAGAGATAGACCGCACTTTGCGCTATCTCTTTTATTTTTTCATTATTCAAGTATCTTTTGTGCGGCATAGTAGACAAAA
>VDHG01000106.1 GCA_006228005.1 Testudinibacter crocodili | reverse complement strand
CATTCCCTGCAACGCTGCATTCACCGCTACTGCCTCTACTTTTGCTGCTTCTACTTTCGCCGTTTCTACTTTTGCCCCCTCATTGCTCTGTGGCGCGACCGGAGTAACAGGCACCGCATCCTGACCACCTTGCCCCTCTTCCTCGTCTAACCCAACCAACTCAATACGGTTCTTCACCAACTCCGGCTCAGCGAACACCACCTGCCCGATATACTGGCTACTCTTTGGTTTAACCCCGGTTATCTCTTCACTTCCGCTCGACAGCACCAAGAAAGTGCGGTTACCCAGCTCCGTAAACCGGATATTGCTGTCGACCAACTGTTGGTTAATCGCCTCAATCAGCCCCTTAAACGTCTGAGTACCGTTACCCTTTAATCTCACCGAACGCGAGGAATCAATATTGTAAGACATATAACCAACATTCAGCCGTTCCGCCAATTGCTGTAATAAACTGCCCACTTCACCCTCATAAGTCACCGCAATTTTAGCCTGCTCATAGCGCTCAAATTCAGAACCGCTTCCCCTATCCTGCGCAAAGGCAAACGGGGTCACCGCACCCAGCAACAGACTGCCAAATACGATTGCCCTGACACGCTTGATGTTTTTCATGTTTTTTATACCCTTTATGTTTTTTATATTCTTTATGTTTTTTATGCTCTCTATGTTTTTGATACTTTTAATACTTTTCATACTTTTAATGTTTTTCATACCCTTCATCTCAATTCCCACAGTTAGCTCTCCTGATTTCAGAACAAAAAATCCCTTTTCACGCTCGACAACCCACTAAGCGAAAAAGGGATTTTCACTCAAACACCATTACCCCAAATACGTTTCCATTAGAACACCCAACCAACCCCGGCTTTCACTGCCGGTCTGGCTTCTTTGCCCAATGATGAACCCACCCCTAGCGAAATTTTTATCTTGCCCGAGTTAGTCAAATAGTTACCGCCCAACGCCACCGCAGACTGACCATCATACATCGCCGTTCCAACCCCAATAGCCACTTCGCCCGGATGTTGTTGTGGTAAATCAAGGTTCATTGCCATCGATGCCGCTATCCCTTGCGAGGCAATTTTGCGGGTTTGTTGGATTTCTTGCTTCAACGAGCTGTGAACATTACCCAACGCACGGCTGACCTGTCCGACTGTTGCCGCATCGGAAGCATTCACCCCATCAGCAACATTGGTAATCCGACGGGTCAAACCGGTTTCCGCATTCCCCACTGAAAACTCCAGCGGGTCCCTGGCAACCGAACCACTGCCCATCGCAACACTGCCTTCTCCCTTCGCAACCGCACCGCCTCCAACAGCAACGCTCTCTTTGCCGGTTGCCGCCGCCGGTTTCAACTCACTGTTCGTCGCAATGTACTTGGTGCCGTTACTATTAATATGGTCAAGCGCCGCCCCCACATTATTCACCGTGGTGCTTGTGCCGTCGTTGTTATGCACCGTATAACTGGCGTTGACCGTAATAGAGCCATCCGGATTTACGACCATTTCACTGCCCGCACCGGCTAAGGACGTCACCGCCGAATAGAGCTGCCCACCATTTACTACCTCTTTTGAACCTTTCGCTACTTTACCGCCTTTCACATTGCTCAACACCACACCCTCGCCTAAGCAATCCGGGTCGTTAGGGTTGCTACCCGCTTTACAATTCGGGTCAACGCCCAAGGTCGCTTTGTTATACACATACTGACCTGAGGTATCCTTATCGTATTTCAACGCGCCTTTATCATTACCGGCAACACCTGCACTACCGCTAGCAAGCGCCTGTACTTTAGTTTCCAGTTCGCCGACTTTTTGATTGGTGGTATATAACTGCCCACCGGTAACCGCATCATGACTATCTTGTCCAACCAAGCCGTCTTTCAAGTTGCTCAAAATCGTCGGTGTCGTGGTTAAGCCGTCGGCATTCACCACACTCAACCGCACTTTATCCGTTGCAACGGCTGCCGTTGTGGTGTCGGCACTGCCATCGGCTTTCATGCCATAGAACTTGCCGTCTTCACCGCGCGCCAAACGTTTACCGTCCTCTGCAGTGTACACCACTGCCCCTGCCTGTCCGTTACGCAGGGCATTGTTTTTATCCACCAAGTCTTTACCGTTCAAGCCGTCTTGTCCTGCTGCGCCATCTTTACCGTTGGTGCCGTTAGTGCCGTCTTGACCGTTTTTGCCGATTAAGCCGTTCAAGCCGTCAATGCCGTCTTTCAAGCCCGCAACCATACTCTTCGCTTCATCTGCCGTGGTTTTCGCCAGGTTTGCCGTTTTCTCCACTGCATCCAACTGCCCTTTATTCACCGCATCGCCTGCATTGGTACCATTGGCAATCCCGGTCAAAGTACGGTTTCCTGCACTGCCGGCAATTGATAAGATGGTCGAGTCACTGTCCTTACCGATGGTAATGGTGCTGCTGGCCGCATCATCCTGCACCAAACCAAAACCGGCTTGACTGATTTGATTGATTTTGGTCGTCAGATTGGTAATCGCCGTGGTATTTCCAGCGGCTGTCTCTTTGACCGCATTCAGTTGTTTCACATTCACCGCATCATATTGCTGTACACCGTCTGCAATGTTGTTTAACACTGTCGGCGCCGTGGTGGAGCCATCGGCATTCACCGCACTCAGGCGCACTTTATCATCTGCAACCGCTGCTATTGTGGTGTCGGCACTGCCATCTGCCTTCATGAGATAGAATTTACCGTCTTCACCTCGTGCCAGACGCGAGCCGTTTTCGGCGGTATACACTACCGCCCCGGCTTCACCGTTGCGCAACGAGTTGACTTTCTCGGTCAAATCCTTACCATTCAGACCATCTCGCCCGGCTGCACCGTTTTTACCGTTGGTGCCGTTGCTACCATCTTGACCCGGTGTTCCAATCGCACCTACCAAACCGTCAATTCCGTTTTTCAAGTTTGAGGCGATATCTTTGGCTTCATCAGCCGTGGTTTTAGCATTGTCTGCGGTAGCTTTGGCATTGTCTGCCGTGGTTTTAGCGTTATCCGCAGTGGTTTTCACCGTGAACAGTTGCCCACCGGTCACTGCCTCTTTCGAGTCTGCTGCCAGTTTGCCATCGGCAAGGTTGCCCAATACCGTCGGAGTGGTGGTTAAAC
This sequence comes from Testudinibacter crocodili, assembly GCA_006228005.1. Classification (GTDB taxonomy): domain Bacteria; phylum Pseudomonadota; class Gammaproteobacteria; order Enterobacterales; family Pasteurellaceae; genus Chelonobacter. Next base: position 155 of record VDHG01000106.1, on the reverse strand, counting down.
CGTCGGCATTCACCACACTCAACCGCACTTTATCCGTTGCAACGGCTGCCGTTGTGGTGTCGGCACTGCCATCGGCTTTCATGCCATAGAACTTGCCGTCTTCACCCCGTGCCAAACGTTTACCGTCCTCTGCGGTGTACACCACTGCCCCCGCC
>VDHG01000105.1 GCA_006228005.1 Testudinibacter crocodili | reverse complement strand
CATTCCCTGCAACGCTGCACTCACCGCTACTGCCTCTACTTTTGCCGCCTCTACTTTTATCGCCTCATTAGTCTGCGGCACGACCGGATTAGCAGGCACCGCATCCTGACCACCTTGCCCCTCTCCCTCGTCTAACCCAACCAACTCAATACGGTTCTTCACCAACTCCGGCTCAGCGAACACCACCTGCCCGATATACTGGCTACTCTTTGGTTTAACCCCGGTTATGTCTTCACTTCCACTCGACAGCACCAAAAAAGTGCGGTTACCCAGCTCCGTAAACCGGATATTGCTGTCGACCAACTGTTGGTTAATCGCCTCAATCAGCCCCTTAAACGTCTGAGTACCGTTACCCTTTAATCTCACCGAACGCGAGGAATCAATATTGTAAGACATATAACCAACATTCAGTCTTTCCGCCAATTGCTGTAATAAACTGCCCACTTCACCCTCATAAGTCACCGCAATTTTAGCCTGCTCATAGCGCTCAAATTCAGAACCGCTTCCCGTATCCTGCGCAAAGGCAAACGGGGTCACCGCACCCAGCAACAGACTGCCAAATACGATTGCCCTGACACGCTTGATGTTTTTCATGTTTTTTATACCCTTTATGTTTTTTATATTCTTTATATTTTTTATGCTCTCTATGTTTTTGATGTTTTTGATGTTTTTGATGTTTTTGATGTTTTTGATACTTTTAATACTTTTAATACTTTTCATACTTTTGATGTTTTTCATACCCTTCATCTCAATTTCCACGGTTAACTCTCTTCATTTCAGCATAAAAAATCCCTTTTCACGCTCGACAACCCACTAAGCGAAAAAGGGATTTTCACTCAAACACCATTACCCCAAATACGTTTCCATTAGAACACCCAACCGACCCCGGCTTTCACTGCCGGTCTGGCTTCTTTGCCCAATGATGAACCCACCCCTAGCGAAATTTTTATCTTGCCCGAGTTAGTCAAATAGTTACCGCCCAACGCCACCGCAGACTGACCATCATACATCGCCGTTCCAACCCCAATAGCCACTTCGCCCGGATGTTGTTGTGGTAAATCAAGGTTCATTGCCATCGATGCCGCTATCCCTTGCGAGGCAATTTTGCGAGTTTGCTGAATCTCTTGCTTCAACGAGCTGTGAACATTACCCAACGCACGGCTGACCTGTCCGACTGTTGCCGCATCGGAGGCATTCACCCCATCGGCAACATTGGTAATCCGACGGGTCAAACCGGTTTCCGCATTCCCCACTGAAAACTCCAGCGGGTCCCTGGCAACCGAACCACTGCCCATCGCAACACTGCCTTCTCCCTTCGCAACCGCACCGCCTCCAACAGCAACACTCTCTTTGCCGGTTGCCGCCGCCGGTTTCAACTCACTGTTCGTCGCAATGTACTTGGTGCCGTTACTATTAATATGGTCAAGCGCCGCCCCCACATTATTCACCGTGGTGCTTGTGCCGTCGTTGTTATGCACCGTATAACTGGCGTTGACCGTAATAGAGCCATCCGGATTTACCACCATTTCACTGCCCGCACCGGCTAAGGACGTCACCGCCGAATAGAGCTGCCCACCATTTACGACCTCTTTTGAACCTTTCGCTACTTTACCGCCTTTCACATTGCTCAACACCACACCCTCGCCTAAGCAATCCGGGTCGTTAGGGTTGCTACCCGCTTTACAATTCGGGTCAACGCCCAAGGTCGCTTTGTTATACACATACTGGCCTGAGGTATCCTTATCGTATTTCAACGCGCCTTTATCATTACCGGCAGCACCTGCACTACCGCTGGCAAGCGCCTGTACTTTAGTTTCTAGTTCGCCGACTTTTTGATTGGTGGTATATAACTGCCCACCGGTAACCGCATCATGACTATCTTGTCCAACCAAGCCGTCTTTCAAGTTGCTCAAAATCGTCGGTGTCGTGGTTAAGCCGTCGGCATTCACCACACTCAACCGCACTTTATCCGTTGCAACGGCTGCCGTTGTGGTGTCGGCACTGCCATCGGCTTTCATGCCATAGAACTTGCCGTCTTCACCGCGCGCCAAACGTTTACCGTCCTCTGCGGTGTACACCACTGCCCCTGCCTGTCCGTTACGCAGGGCATTGGTTTTATCCACCAAGTCTTTACCGTTCAAGCCGTCTTGTCCCGCTGCGCCATCTTTACCGTTGGTGCCGTTAGTGCCGTCTTGACCGTTTTTGCCAATTAAGCCGCTCAAACCGTCAATACCGTCTTTCAAGCCCGCAACCATACTCTTCGCTTCATCCGCCGTGGTTTTCGCCAGGTTTGCCGTTTTCTCCACTGCATCCAACTGCCCTTTATTCACCGCATCGCCTGCATTGGTACCATTGGCAATCCCGGTCAAAGTACGGTTTCCTGCACTGCCGGCAATTGATAAGATGGTCGAGTCACTGTCCTTACCGATGGTAATGGTGCTGCTGGCCGCATCATCCTGTACTAAACCAAAACCGGCTTGACTGATTTGATTGATTTTGGTCGTCAGATTGGTAATCGCCGTGGTATTTCCAGCGGCTGTCTCTTTGACCGCATTCAGTTGTTTCACATTCACCGCATCATATTGCTGTACCCCGTCTGCAATGTTGTTTAACACTGTCGGCGCCGTGGTGGAGCCATTGGCATTCACCGCACTCAGGCGCACCGCATTCGCCGCCACTTCCTTACTCTTATCGGCACGGCCGTCGGCTGCCCGTTGGTAATATTTACCGTCTTCTACCGACAAGCGGTTGCCGTTCGCATCGGTGTACACCACCGTGCCGGCTTCTCCTTGACGGATATCGACGATTTGACTAATTGCATCTTTACCGTTCAAACCGTCTTGACCGGCTGCGCCGCCTTTGCCGTTCAAACCGTCTTTACCGGCAGTGCCTATCACCCCTTGTAAACCGTCAACACCGTCTTTCAGATTTGAAGCGATATCTTTGGCTTCATCAGCCGTGGTTTTAGCATTGTCTGCCGTGGTTTTAGCGTTATCCGCAGTGGTTTTCACCGTGAACAGTTGCCCACCGGTCACTGCCTCTTTCGAGTCTGCTGCCAGTTTGCCATCGGCAAGGTTGCCCAATACCGTCGGAGTGGTGGTTAAACCGTCGGCATTCACCACACTCAACCGCACTTTATCCGTTGCAACGGCTGCTGTTGTCGTATCTGCCGTGCCGTCGGCTTTCATCGCATAGAACTTGCCGTCTTCACCCCGTGCCAAACGTTTACCGTCCTCTGCGGTGTACACCACTGCCCCCGCCTGTCCGTTACGCAGGGCATTGTTTTTATCCT
>VDHG01000104.1 GCA_006228005.1 Testudinibacter crocodili | reverse complement strand
CAGCAACTTGCCAGCCTGCCTCGTGCCGAAACCGCCCGTAAAGCCCTGAGCCACAGCCGCACCATTATTGCTGAGGATTTACAGCAATGCGTTGAAATCAGCAACACCTATGCACCAGAACATTTAATCGTACAAGTGGAAAACGCCCGTGCGTTACTGCCGCAACTGGACAATGCTGGTTCGATTTTCTTAGGCGCATATTCCCCTGAAAGCATGGGCGATTATGCCAGCGGCACCAACCATGTGTTGCCGACCTACGGCTACTCGCGCACCAGCTCAAGTCTTGGCTTAGCGGATTTCAGCAAGCGCATGACGGTGCAAGAACTCACCCCGCAAGGTTTTAAAGAGCTGGCACGCACAGTCGAATTGATGGCAGCCGCAGAGCAGCTAGATGCGCATAAACAAGCGGTCAGTATCCGCTTGGCGAAGATGGGATAAGAGGAAAACGTTATGACTATTTCACAACTTTCACGCAAAAATATTCAAGCACTTACGCCGTATCAATCGGCGCGCCGTTTAGGCGGCAAGGGCGACGTGTGGCTGAATGCCAATGAATATGCGACTTCACCGGATCTTAATCTGCAAAACCGCACTTTTAACCGTTATCCCGAAGCGCAGCCACAACAATTGCTGGAGCGTTATGCCGCTTATGCCGGATTAAAAGCGGAGAATGTGCTGGTCAGCCGTGGCGGTGATGAAAGCATAGAGCTGATTATCCGTGCCTTTTGCGAAGCGGACGACAAAGTGCTGTATTGTCCGCCGACCTACGGCATGTATGCGGTCAGCGCCGAAACCTGTGGCATTCAAAGCAAAACCGTAGCGCTGACGGCAGATTTCCAATTGAATTTAGCTGAAATCGAACAAAATCTTGAGCAAGTCAAAGTGATTTTCGTCTGTAGCCCGAACAACCCGACCGGTAATGTAGTCAAACGTGAGGACTTGTTAACACTATTGGAGATGACCCGTGATCGTGCGATTGTGGTGGTGGATGAAGCCTATATCGAATTTTGTCCGCAGGCGACGATGGCAAACGAATTGGCGAATTACCCGCACTTAGCGATTATCCGCACCCTGTCGAAAGCTTTTGCCCTCGCCGGGTTGCGTTGCGGTTTCACCTTGGCAAATCCGGAATTGATCAACATATTGCAAAAAGTGATTGCGCCGTATCCGATTCCGCTACCGGTCTCCGATTTAGCCTGCCAGGCGCTGGCTCAAAACCGTTTGGTAGAGATGCAGCAACGGGTTGCCGAAGTGATCGAATACCGCACTTGGCTGATTAACCAACTGCTACTTCTGCCTATTGTGGCGCAAATTTTTGCTAGTGAAGCGAATTATATTCTGGTCAAATTTCAAAACGGAACAAACGTGTTTAAAACCTTATGGGATCAGGGTATTATTTTACGTGATCAAAGCAAAGCTCTCGGCTTAAGCAACTGCATCCGGATTACCATTGGCTCAGAACAAGAAAACCGCCGCGTGGTTGACGCGATTCGGGCGATTTCCGCAAAATAATAAGGACAACATCATGACACAAACCACGCCACAAAAAATCCTGTTTATCGACCGTGACGGCACGTTGATCGATGAACCAAAAACCGATTTTCAGATTGATAGTCTGGAAAAACTCAAATTTGAACCGAACGTGATTCCGGCATTGTTGAAATTGCGTGATAGAGGTTTCCGTTTTGTGATGGTCAGTAATCAAGACGGTCTTGGCACCGAATCACTGCCGCAGAAAAATTTTGATCTGCCGCATAATGCGATGATGGAACTGTTCCGTTCGCAAGGTATTGAATTTGATGATGTCTTGATCTGTCCACATCGTCCGGAAGACAACTGCACCTGCCGTAAGCCGAAACTGGGATTATTGAAAAAATATATCAATAAAGGGCTGTTCGATCCGAAACACAGCTATGTAATCGGCGACCGTTCGACGGATATCCAGCTGGCGGATAATTTGGGCATTACCGGGTTGCAATACCACCCCGAAAACCTGAATTGGGATTTAATTGTTGAAAAAATTCTGGCAAAACGGATTCGCAAGCCGGGCTTTAAGCCACGCCATGCCGCCGTAACCCGTACCACCAAAGAGACCGATATTCGGGTGGAAGTGTGGCTGGATGAGCAAGGTATCAATGAAATCAAAACCGGTTTGGGCTTTTTCGATCATATGCTGGATCAAATCGCGACCCACGGCGGTTTTCGCATGAACGTGACGGTGGACGGCGATCTACATATTGATGACCATCACACCATTGAAGATACCGCACTTGCCCTTGGCGAAGCGTTGAAACAAGCCTTAGGCAATAAACGTGGCATTGCCCGCTTCGGCTTTGTGCTGCCGATGGACGAATGCAAAGCAGAATGTGCGCTCGATCTCTCTGGTCGCCCGTATCTGAAATTCAAAGCCAAATTCACCCGTGACAAAGTGGGCGATTTCAGCACCGAAATGGCGGAACACTTCTTTATGTCGCTCTCTTATGCTTTGGCGTGCACTTTGCATTTAAACGTTAAAGGCAAAAACGCCCACCATCAGGTTGAAGCGCTGTTCAAATGTTTCGGCAGAACCTTACGCCAAGCGATTCGAATTGAAAGCGACCAGTTGCCGAGTTCGAAAGGGGTGTTGTAAAAAGATGATTAATCCTAGCAATATTGTGATTATCGACACCGGCTGTGCCAATCTGTCCTCGGTAAAATTCGCCTTTGATCGTTTGGGCTATCAGGTAAAAATCAGCCGAGATTTAGCAGAAATCAAAGCAGCCGACAAACTGCTGTTGCCCGGTGTCGGTACCGCACTTGCGGCGATGAAAAACCTACAAGACCGCCAACTAATTGATGCTATTTTCAATGCCAGTCAACCGATGTTGGGGATTTGCTTGGGCATGCAGTTGATGACCGAATTTTCAAGCGAAGGCAATTTAGCCACGTTAGGATTAATGCACGGACGTACGGAATTGATTCCGAATCTGGGGTTGCCACTACCGCATATGGGCTGGAATCAAGTGCAGTATCAAGTGGATCACCCACTGTTTGTCGAGATCGAACAAAACAGCCATTTTTATTTTGTCCACAGCTATGCCGTATTGCCGAACGAAAACACCATTGCCACTTGTGATTACGGCGTAGCGTTCTCGGCAGCATTGGGTCACAACAATTTCTATGGTGTGCAATTCCATCCGGAACGCTCCGGCAAGGCGGGGGCACAGTTGTTGCGCAATTTTGTAGAAAATATCTAAAGTGCGGTTAGATCCTCGTATTTTGCGATCACTGTTCCAAAAACGCTTATTGGCGGTTTTTCACTTACAAAATACTGTATATAATTACAGTTAAATTGAGTGGAGGGAAAACCTGATGAGTGAGATTAAATTGTTTGAAAATAGCCAGATTCGTTCGGTTTGGGACGAAGAAAAACAAGAATGGTTTTTTAGTGTGGTGGATATTGTTCTGGCATTAACAGAAAGTAATAATCCCCGTCGATACTGGAGTGATTTAAAACGAAAATTACAGGTTGAAGAAGGGGCAAATGAGTTGTACGAAAAAATCGTACAACTGAAATTTCAATCTACTGATGGAAAAATGTATAAGAGCGATGCTACTGATACACAAGGTATTTTCCGTATTATCCAGTCTATTCCATCACCAAAAGCCGAGCCGTTTAAAATGTGGTTGGCGGAAGTGGCAAAGGAGCGGATTGATGAAATTATTGATCCTGAACTGACGATTGATCGTGCGTTGGAAACTTATGCGAAGAAAGGCTACTCCCGTGAATGGATTAACCAACGTTTGCAGGCGATTCAGGTGCGTAAAGAATTGACGGATGCTTGGCAGGATCACGGGGTGGAACAAGGGCGTGAATTTGCAATTTTAACCAATGAAATTACTCAAGCCTGGAGCGGAATGACCACGCGCGAATATAAATCGTTCAAAGGGTTAAAAAAAGAGAGTTTACGCGACAATATGTCCACCACTGAACTGGTTTTAAATATGCTGGCGGAAGCTGCAACGAAAGATATTACTCAAATTAGCCACCCGCAGGGCTTTGATGAAAATCGAGAAGTGGCAAAACGTGGTGGTAATGTCGCCAAGGTGGCTCGGGAAAGTTTAGAACAAGAGACTGGGAAATCTGTAGTCACTCAACAAAAAGCGATTGATTTTTCAGCACTTATTAGCAATATTGCTAAAATTAACAAAAAATAGGAAAGATAGCCACAATGAAAAAATCCATTATTATCCCAGCACTCGATCTGATTGACGGTCAAGTGGTGCGCTTACATCAAGGAGATTACGGCAAGCAGACTAACTATTCGTCTAATCCGACCGCACTTTTTGCCGATTATGTGGTGCAAGGGGCGCAACAGTTGCATTTGGTGGATTTGACCGGGGCGAAAGATCCGGCGAAACGTCAAACAAAATTAATCGGGGAAATCATTCAAGCGACAAATTGCCCGGTACAAGTGGGTGGTGGCATTCGTAGCGAGCAGGATGTGGCGGATTTATTGGCGGTGGGGGCAAATCGCGTGGTGATTGGCTCAACCGCGGTGAAAGAACGTGCGATGGTCAAAGGCTGGTTTGAAAAGTACGGTGCGCCGAAGTTCGTGCTGGCGTTAGACGTGAACATTGCCGCCAACGGCGAAAAAATTATTGCCATCAGCGGTTGGCAGGAAGCCAGCGGTGTGTCGCTGGAGGCATTGATCGAAGATTATCAATCAGTCGGTTTACAACATGTGTTATGCACCGATATTTCGCGTGACGGCACCTTGGCAGGTTCGAATGTGGATCTATACTGCGAAATCTGTGCCAAATACCCGACAATTCAATTCCAATCTTCCGGCGGCATCGGCTCGCTTGCGGATGTGGCAGCGTTGAAAGGTACGGGCGTGGCCGGGGTGATTATCGGGCGAGCGTTATTAGAAGGCAAATTTAATGTAGCGGAGGCGATTGAATGCTGGCAAAACGGATAATCCCTTGTTTAGACGTGCGTGACGGGCAGGTGGTGAAAGGCGTGCAATTCCGCAACCACGAAATTATCGGCGACATCGTGCCGTTGGCGAAACGTTATGCCGATGAGAGTGCCGATGAATTGGTGTTTTACGATATTACTGCCTCGTCGGACGGGCGCACCGTGGATAAAAGCTGGGTTGAACGGGTGGCGCAAGTGATCGATATTCCGTTTTGTGTTGCCGGTGGGATTAAAACTATCGACGATGCGGAAAAATTGTTTGCCTTCGGTGCGGATAAAATTTCGATCAACTCGCCAGCGTTGGCGGATCCAGATCTAATCTCCCGCTTGGCGGATCGTTTCGGGGTGCAGGCGATTGTGGTTGGGATTGACAGTTGGTTCGAACAAAGCAGTGGCAAATATTGGGTCAATCAATATACCGGCGATGAAACCCGCACCCGTCAAACCCACTGGCAATTGTTAGATTGGGTGCAAGAGGTGCAACAGCGTGGCGCCGGTGAAATCGTGCTGAATATGATGAACCAAGACGGCGTGCGCCAAGGCTATGATTTAACCCAGCTCAGGGCGGTGCGTGCAGTGTGCAATGTGCCGTTGATTGCTTCCGGCGGTGCGGGTGAAATGGTGCATTTCCGTGATGCGTTTGTGCAAGCCAATGTCGACGGTGCACTGGCGGCAAGCGTGTTTCATAAACAAATTATCAATATCGGCGAACTGAAAACCTACCTTGCGGAGCAAGGGGTGGAAGTGCGGTGCTAAGGTTCTTCTAAAATAGGATAAAAAATGTTAGATATTCAAACAATTAATTGGCAAAAAGTCGATAATCTATTACCCGTTATCGTACAAAACGCCACCACTTGCGAAGTGCTGATGCTGGGTTATATGAATCAAGCAGCATTGGAAAAAACCTTGGCTGAAGGTAAAGTCACCTTTTTCTCGCGCACCAAGCAACGCTTGTGGACAAAAGGCGAAACTTCGGGTAATTTCCTAAACGTGGTTGATATCAGCCTAGATTGTGACAATGATGCTTTATTGATTTTAGCCGATCCGATTGGTGAAACTTGCCACACCGGGGCGGAAAGTTGTTTCCACCAGTTTGCCAATAAAGAGCAGCCGGATTGGATTTTCTTCAGCAAGTTGGAGCGATTGATCGCCGAGCGCAAAGGCGCGGATCCGGACAGTTCTTACACCGCACACCTGTATTCGCGCGGCACTAAACGCATTGCGCAAAAAGTCGGTGAAGAAGGCGTTGAAACCGCACTTGCCGCCACGGTAAAAGATCGTGATGAAACCATTTGCGAAGCAGCGGACTTGGCTTATCACTTGACCGTATTATTACAAGATGCCGATTTATCTTGGGCAGATGTGATTGGCAAGTTAAAACAGCGACATGCTCAGTAGCTCAACAACCCCCGAATTTATGATGATTCGGGGATTATTCTACCCATTGATTTTTCTTAAGTTTTTGCTCCGCGCCAATAATTTTCCACTTTAATTGCTGAATTTCTTGTTGTAAAGCTGGCGAAGTATTGCTCAGTTCTGACTGTTGTTCTCCATTTAAAACCGCACTTCCACTATTTGAGATAACACCGATTGCATCGCCTCGATTGAGCATTAGCGGTGGGTTGTGCATTTGTGGATGCAGCAGCGATTGACCGAATGTGCTGATGGTGTCGCCTATTCCGAGTAAATCAAATAGAGTTGGTAGCAAGTCATATTGCGTTGCTAATATTTGGTGGCGCAGCGGTGCTAAGCTGCCATCGGGAGTATAGATAATCAATGGGATATGAAATTGTTCATGCAGATGGTCAGAGCTGGTTTTCAGGACATGATCGGCAGTAAAAATAAAAATAGTGTTGTGGTACCAAGGCTGTTGAGCGGCGTTTTGCATGAATTGCTGCAAAGACCAATCGCTGTAGCGCAAAGTATTTAAAAATCCGTTTTTGTTAGCATTATCATGGGGATAAACATGAAATTCAGCGCCGGGATCGGCAAAGGGTTCATGTGTTGTGCCGGTAAATAAAAACGCAAAAAACGGTTTTTGTTGGTATTCGGTTTCATTCAACTTCTGGTTTAAAAACATCAAGCTATCGTAATCCCAGCCAAATTTTGGCGTATCCTGCGGATATTGCCGAACCAAAGGGATATCCTCTTTGCCGTAATATTCCTGAAAACCGAGAATGCTGGCGATACCATCCATATTAAATGAGCGGCGATTTGATGATTGCAGCATTAAAGTGCGGTAGTGGTGTTGATTGAGGATTTCAGCCGGTTTATTCAGCCGATTTAACTCCAGACCAAAACCAAGTGCCGGAAAATTATTTAATGCCGGTGTTGAGGTGAGTGCCGCTTGGATGCCGATAATACTGCGTTGTCCGGCAGCGTAGAAACGATCCCAAACTTGTGCTTTTGGAATCAAGCTGTCGATAAACGGTGTGACTTGATAATGGCTGCCTGCGAGTCCGTCGATATATTGATAACTCCAACTTTCCAGCAAAATAAATACCACATTTTTCTTTGTATTGTTTGAGGAGGCTGATGTTGCCTTAAATTGAAAATTGTCGACGCATTTTTTGTGACATTGTTGCTTTTCTTGTTCAGTTAAAATATCAAGTTTTGTATTAGATTGACGGTTTTTTGCCTCTTTCGAAATAACAAATACGCTGTTCAGAATAAGGTTGGATTCGGCAGATGTAGCGTTGTGTTTGAAGGCATCGGCATAACCGATCGGGCGGCTTTGTATAATCATGCCGCGTGCCAACCAAAAACAGAACAAAACGAAAGCTACGTAAAGAATAAGCCGTAACCAAATCGGTTGAGGTAATGTCACTGATTGGCGAGTAATGGTGTTGATAACCGCACTTTTATAACAAATCACAAATAAAATCAGGAATAAAATACCAGCTAAGGTGTAGATAATGCGTGAGGTTAATGCCAATTCTATAATCAGATCAAAATCGTCTGTGAGTTGAAACAACTCCTGCCCGATATGGCGATAAACTTCGCCGAAATAAGTGATATCGATTAAGGTTAACGCCAGCATAATTAATGATAACAGCAGTCCGATATAGGCGAGTATTTTGAGTAACAGTGGCTTTTGAATAACTTTTAGCGGCAAGGCACTAATTAATAATATTGGTGAAAATACAATCACACTGATATGCATATCAAAGCGAAAGCCTTGCCAAAACGCATGCCAATATTGTGTTGAGGTTAATGTGCTAAAATAATCGGAATATAGCCCGATAAAAAGCAGGCGGCAAACTGCAAACATTGAGGCGCTGAGCAAAAGCAGCAAAAAAGGTAAACGAAGAAAGGCAAGCATAAATTTTTGATGTTATTGATAAACAATCTCAATATTATACCAACTATTACAGCGATGGCATAGGTTGATAAGCTCATTAGATAGAGAAAAGAAGTGGTGGGCGATACCGGTCTCGAACCAGTGACCCCCTCCTTGTAAGGGAGGTGCTCTCCCAACTGAGCTAATCGCCCGACAATAATCATTAGTAAGAAATTATTAAATGATTAAGTGCGGTCTTGATTTTAAACAATTAAGTGGTGGGCGATACCGGTCTCGAACCAGTGACCCCCTCCTTGTAAGGGAGGTGCTCTCCCAACTGAGCTAATCGCCCACTTAAGATTGCTTTAAAATCAAAGGGATAAGTTTGTGCGGAAAGTGGTGGGCGATACCGGTCTCGAACCAGTGACCCCCTCCTTGTAAGGGAGGTGCTCTCCCAACTGAGCTAATCGCCCGCTAGGTCAAACTTATAACAACAAACAGACACTTACAAAAAAGTGGTGGGCGATACCGGTCTCGAACCAGTGACCCCCTCCTTGTAAGGGAGGTGCTCTCCCAACTGAGCTAATCGCCCATTTGTTGTGAGCGAGCATTATAATTGGTGCAGCCTTGCAGTCAACGGTTTTTTGTTTTTTTTGGGCTAATTGGCGTAAAAATAAACACATAAGGTTAATTTATTCTATCAATAGTCGTCAGTCATAGTACAATATGCAGTATTTTATTTTTAATATCGAATTTACAAGGTCAAGCAATGGATATTCAACCCCTATTCAATTTTAATCCTGATGTCAAAGTCAGAACCCGTTTCGCTCCTAGCCCAACCGGTTTTTTGCACGTTGGCGGCGCGCGTACCGCACTTTACTCTTGGCTGTATGCTCGCCACAATCAAGGCGAATTTGTATTGCGGATTGAAGACACCGATTTAGAACGTTCCACCCAAGCCGCAACTGATGCGATTTTGGAAGCGATGGAATGGCTGGATATGCACTGGGAGCATGGTCCTTATTATCAAACCAAACGCTTTGATCGTTATAATCAAGTGATCGACCAAATGCTGGAACAAGGCTTGGCATACCGTTGCTATTGTAGCAAAGCGAGATTAGAAACTTTGCGTGAACAGCAAGAGCAAAATAAAGAGAAGCCACGTTATGACCGCCACTGCCTGCATGATCATACTCATCAGCAAACTCAACCGCATGTGGTGCGTTTTAAAAATCCGACCGAAGGTTCAGTGATTTTTGAGGATGCGATCCGTGGCAGGATCGAGATCAGCAATCAAGAGCTGGACGATTTGATTATCCGCCGTACTGATGGCTCTCCAACCTATAATTTTTGTGTGGTGGTGGACGATTGGGATATGGGGATCACTCACGTTGTGCGCGGTGAAGATCACATCAACAATACCCCACGTCAAATCAATATCTTAAAAGCGTTAGGCGCCCCGGTGCCGGTATATGCGCACGTTTCGATGATTTTGGGCGAAGACGGGCAAAAGCTCTCCAAACGCCATGGCGCAGTCAGCGTGATGGAATATCGCGATAACGGCTATCTGCCGGAAGCGCTAAACAACTACCTAGTGCGTTTGGGCTGGGGGCACGGTGATCAGGAAGTATTTAGTCGTGAAGAAATGGTCGAGTTATTTAATTTGACCTCGGTCAGCCGTTCCGCCAGCTCGTTTAACCACGATAAATTATTATGGTTGAACCACCACTATATTCGTGAATTACCGGCGGAAAAAGTTGCTGGCTATCTGGCATGGCATATGCAAGATCAGCAAATTGACACCAGCAATGGCCCAAGTTTGGCAAGCGTGGTGCAAATGCTGGGTGAGCGTTGTAAAACCTTAAAAGAGATGGCTGCGGCAAGCCGTTATTTCTTTGAGGATTTTTCGCAATTTGAAGAAAGTGCGGTCAAAAAACATTTTAAAGCCGCTGCAATCGAACCGCTTAGCGTGGTGTTGCAAAAGCTGACCGCACTTGATGACTGGAATGCACAGGATATTCATCAAGCGATTGAACAAACCGCAACAGAATTAAACATCGGCATGGGTAAAGTGGGTATGCCGTTACGGGTTGCTGTGACCGGTAGTGGACAATCGCCATCGTTGGACGTGACATTGGTCGGCATCGGCAGAGAGCGCAGCTTGGTGCGAATTGAAAAAGCACTGGAGTTTATCCAAAACAAGTTATCAGCATAAACAACTGATTTAATTTTCGCCATTCGACGCCAAAATCGCAAAGAATTGCAGAAATCAGATTGACAGATCAAAGTGCGGTTATTAATATAGCCGCACTTTAATGACTCATCATTAAAACCATTCTTATGGGGATATAGCTCAGTTGGGAGAGCGCTTGCATGGCATGCAAGAGGTCGTCGGTTCGATCCCGTCTATCTCCACCAAACTAATTTTTGTACAATCCATCATTCCAATATTAGGCATAGTAGACAAA
>VDHG01000103.1 GCA_006228005.1 Testudinibacter crocodili | reverse complement strand
CTTGCAAACAGTTAACGGTTAAGTCGTTGCCACGGCTGTGGATGCCGATAACTTGCCCTTCATACACTTCACTACCGTGCTCCGCCATCAATTTGCCACGCTCTTGCAAGCTGAATAAGGCGTATGCTAAGGCTTTACCGGTGGCGTTGGAAATCAACACGCCGTTGATACGTTGTCCGATTTCGCCCGGTTTGACATCATCGTAGTGGCTAAAACTGGAATACAGTAAGCCTGTGCCGGAAGTCATCGTCATAAATTCGTTACGGAAACCGATCAAACCACGACTTGGAATGATATATTCCAAACGAGTGCGACCTTTGCCGTCCGGAACCATGTCGCGCACTTCGCCTTTGCGGATGCCCAATGCTTCCATGATCGAACCTTGGTGCTGCTCTTCAATATCGATCGTAACTTGCTCAAACGGCTCTTGTTTGCGACCGTCAATTTCACGGAAAATAACTTTCGGACGTGACACCGCCAACTCGTAGCCTTCACGTCGCATATTTTCGATTAACACTGATAAATGCAACTCACCACGCCCAGAAACACGGAACGCATCTGGATCTTCGGTTTCTTCCACACGCAATGCTACGTTATGCACCAACTCTTTATTCAAGCGTTCCAAAATCTGGCGAGAAGTCACATATTTACCTTCTTTGCCACAGAATGGTGAGGTGTTGACACAGAAGAACATGGTAACGGTCGGTTCATCGACACTCAATGCCGGCAGCGCTTCGACGCTGTTGACATCACAAATCGTATC
>VDHG01000102.1 GCA_006228005.1 Testudinibacter crocodili | reverse complement strand
CCGTTTGCGTAAAATTGCCGAATCACGCCCTGATAGCACCGCCACTTGAATGCCCGATTCGATCAACATACGAATGCCCAAGCCGTCACGCACATGGAAAGATTTCAAAGCCTCGCCATCGGCATCGTAATATAAGCTGCCATCGGTCAACACACCGTCGATATCGGTGATCACTAATTTGATCTTTGTAAGTTTCTTGTTCATCTTTTTCCTGCTTAGTGAGAGAATTCAAACAACCCGACCACTTTCTGTTGCTCCAACACGATCAGCGAATGAATTTTATGTTGCCGCATATACTCTTCTGCTTGATTTAGATAAGCGTCGGCTTGGATTGTTTTTGGATTAGACGACATGATATCTTTGGCTTGTAGGCGAACACATTTGATCCCTTTGGCGGTAAATGCACGACGGATATCACCATCGGTAATGATGCCTTTCAAATTTTCGTCTTGCATCACGATTGCAATTCCCATGCGGCCCTCGGTCATTTTGGCGACACAGTCGGCAAAAGCGGTTTCTGGGCTGACTATCGGCAAGCTAGTTTGCATCATATCACGCACTCGGCTGAGTAATCGGCGCCCTAAACTGCCGCCCGGATGAAAACGAGCGAAATCCATCGGTTGGAAATCGCGGGCTTTGATTAGTGCAATCGCAATCGCATCGCCCAGTGCTAAGGTCACCAGTGCCGAAGTCGTCGGTGCTAGATTGTTCGGACAGGCTTCGCGCTCAACTGCAATATCCAAAATATAGTCAGCGTGTTTTGCCAAAGTGGATTCAGGATTGCCGGTCATGGCAATAATCCGGTTGCCGAAATTTTTCAGGCTGGGAATCAATTTATTGACATCATCGGTTTCGCCACTGTAGGAAATTAAAATCACAATGTCGATTGGCTTCAACATACCGAGATCGCCGTGAAAAGCTTCGGTCGGGTGCAGAAAAAAACTCGGCGTGCCGGTGGAAGCAAAGGTTGCCACCATTTTTTTACCGATTAAACCGGATTTGCCGATACCAGCCACCACTAAACGCCCTTGACATTGCAAAATCGCCTCGACTACTTGTGAAAATTGATTGTCCAAGCGTAAGCTGAGACGGTTAAGAGCATGTTCTGCAATCGATAATGTTTCTTGTCCAATCTGAATATAGTTCATAAAAACCTTATGTGGAGAGGGTTATTAGCATGATGGGCTCATTCTATCCGAACAGCATAATTTAGCAAGTCCGGTGTAAAAGGCTATCTTCGGCGGTAAAATTTGGGTATACTGCGCGCCGAGTTGGTCAGGCAATCGCTGGTTTATTGAAGCTCTCAACCGTTGTTGCGGCGTCACAGTCGCAAAATAACCTAGAGGACAAGTAGACGAGAGGAAAGTCCGGGCTACATAGGGCAGAGTGCCGGATAACGTCCGGGAGGCGTGAGCCTACGACAAGTGCAACAGAGAGCAAACCGCCGATGGCTTTTTTGAAGCACAGGTAAGGGTGAAAGGGTGCGGTAAGAGCGCACCGGGCGACCGGTAACGGTTCGTTGCAGGGTAAACTCCACTCGTAGCAAGACCAAATAGGAACTCAATGGGTGTGCCCGCTCAGAGTTCGGGTAGGTTGCTTGAGCGTTGGTGCAAACCAACGCCTAGAGGAATGATTGTCCACGACAGAACCCGGCTTATCGACCAACTCGACTTCTCTTTTTATTTTGTCACCGCACTTTTATCTTCCTTTAATCAGCAGTAAAACGAATCAGCCCCTCTTGCTGAGTGGTGGCAATCAGCTTCCCGTCTTGATCAAAAATCTGTCCTCGTGCCAAACCGCGTGCCGCATAGGCATTATTACTTTCCACCGCATGCAGCAACCAGTGATTCAAGTCAAATGGACGGTGAAACCAAATCGCATGGTCGATGGTGGCGACTTTCATGCCTTTTTCCAAAAAGCCTTTTTTGTGTGGGTGAAGTGCGGTCAGCAAACAATGGAAATCGGAAAAATAGGCCAACAGACATTGATTGATTTTTAAATCTTCCGGCACCTTCCCGTTCGCTTTAAACCAGGCATATTGCTGCGCCGGAAACTCACGCCCTTGGAACGGATTATTCAAATATTTTGCCCGCACATCAAATGGACGGTCGGCAATCAGCGTCTCTTTGATTGACGGTGGTAAATATTGCGCAACGGCACGTACCGCTTCCAGTTCGTTGATCAGTTGATCGGGCGCTTCAACTTCCGGCATTGGGCTTTGGTGATCAAAACCGGGTTCGGCGCGTTGAAAAGAAGCCGTAACATGGCAAATCGGCTCATTGTGTTGAATCGCTTTAATTCGAAGTGCGGTAAAGCTGCGTCCTTCGCGTAGGGTCTCCACATCGTATAAGATCGGGTGCTGCGCATCACCGCCGCGTAAAAAATAAGCATGGCATGAGTGTAGGAGCCGATCTGTTGGAGCAACATTAATGCCGGCGGCAAGAGCTTGTGCGATTACTTGCCCGCCGAACACTTGGCGCAAGCCGAGATCGACGCTTTGCCCCCGAAAATAGTGATCGTCAATGGTTTCAAGGGTGAGTAAATCAATCAGTTGGTTGAGAACATTTGACATCGCGATACCTCTTGCTTTGAATTAGATGGTAAAAAGTTATAGCAAAATCATCGGCAAAAAACAACTGAGTGCATGATAAATAAGCAGCTTTCCCCCTAAACTGCTGCGCTTAAACTTGCATTGCAACGCTAATTATAGGACAATGCACCGCACTTGACGGTTTCACCGCCAATCCAATGGATTCCCTCTTGGTTCCTCGCAATGGTATTTGGTTCACCGGGTCAGATTCGGAAGAAAGCAGCCCAAGTCAAATTTCCGTGTGCCGAGATTCAGCTGAGAGGGAGTCCACCCAAATTTCCTCACTTTATTATCATTCTCGCTAAATTACCGCACTTTTGATCGGCGCTTTGCCTTGCTATCACGGCTAGTTATTTGTTAAAGTAAGTTTTGAACAACTTAGTAACGCTAGTTACTATTTGTCTCATATTCTGTACTACTCGCAAAAACGTGATTGCAATATGGGGTACTGTGATGAAAAAAATAATAATTCTCTTGATCGTGTTGACCGCACTTTTGGGCGCAGCAGCGTATTGGTTTGTTAAGCAGCAGCAAGCGCAAGACGATAGTGGTATGGTTTCGGTTAACGGGCGCTTGGAACTGGCAAGGATGGACGTTGCCAGTTTATATGCGGGTCGGGTTGAGTCAATTGTGGTTGAAGAGGGACAGCAGGTTGAAAAAGGTGCGTTGCTGGCGGAGTTGTCTTCCACAATAGCGCAATCGCAAGTGGCGGCAGCACAGGCGCAACAACGGCAAGCCGAGCTAGCGGTTCAGAGGGCGCAAGCGCAGATCGAAGCTCAACAGCAACAGCTGAACGTGGCAGAAATGGATTTAGCCAATGCACAAAAAATGCGACGTGATAATTTGATTTCCAGTTCAGAATTGGAAAAACGCCAAGCGCAGCGTGCTGCTGCAATAGCGGCATTACAAGCGGCACAAGCGGCAAAAGGCGAAGCGCAAGCAGCGGTGCAACAAGCTCGTGCACAGGTGACGCAAGCCGATTCGGTGGATCAGGATATGGCAGTGCGGGCGCCACAAGCCGGACGAGTGGAATATAAATTGGCGGAAGTCGGCAATGTGATTCCTGCTGGCGGAAAAGTGGTCAGCCTGCTGAATCTGGAAGATATCAGCATGAACCTGTTTTTTCCGGGACCAACGGTCAATAAAATCCCATTGAACAGTGAAGCGCGGATTGTGTTGGATGGCTTGGATCTGGTTTGGCCGGCAACGGTTACCTATATTTCTGCCGAATCGCAATTCACGCCCAAATATGTTGAAACCGCAGAAGAGCGTGAAAAGTTGGTGTTTAAAATCAAACTACAGATTCCGACTGTGGTTGCACAACAATATGGTGCCTATTTGAAAGGCGGCATGACTGGTGTTGGCTATGTTTTAATTGAACGAAACGGACAATGGCCAGCGGAATTGCAAGTCAAATTGCCGCAGTAACCGCCATATTAAGATATAGACGGAGAATAGCGTGAGGCAGGCAGATTCAGGACCTTCAGTGGCAAATGCACTTACGTTGCAACAACTTTGTCACCATTACGATAAAATCGTGGCGCTGGACAATGTGTCGCTAACCTTGCCACAAGGCGTGACAGCAGGGTTGATCGGACCAGACGGTGTCGGCAAATCGACGTTGTTGTCGCTGATTGCCGGTGTCAAAATGATTCAGCAAGGCACGGTGCAAGTGCTTGGGCTTGATCAAGCCAATAAATCTGATCGTCAAACACTCTCCAGCAAAATTGCTTTTATGCCACAAGGTTTGGGCAAAAATCTCTATCCAACCCTCTCAATTAACGAAAATATCGACTTTCACGCCCGACTGTTCGGCTTAAATTCGCAGCAGCGTAAGCAACGGATTCAGCGTTTGTTAGATGCTACCGGGCTGACACCGTTCGCCGATCGTGCTGCCGGAAAATTATCCGGTGGCATGAAACAAAAACTCAGCTTGTGTTGCGCTTTGGTGCATAATCCAGAATTGCTAATCTTAGACGAACCGACCACTGGTGTGGATCCGCTGTCACGCCGTCAATTTTGGCAATTGGTTGCAGATTTGCGTGCTGAGATTGAGGGAATGACGGTGTTGGTGGCAACTGCTTATATCGATGAAGCAGAACAGTTTGATTATCTGCTGGCAATGGATGACGGCAAATTGCTGGTGCATGCGCCGACTCGAACAGTGTTGCAGCAGAGCGGTTGTCAAAATCTGGAGCAAGCCTATATCAAATTGCTGCCACCAGACAAACAAACACAGTGGGACGATTCACAAATACCGCACTTTGAGCCGGATCCCGATTCGCCGCCAGCGATTGAAGCGCATGGGCTCAGCAAAAAGTTCGGCGATTTCACTGCGGTGGATAATGTCAGCTTCAGTATTGCACGTGGTGAAATCTTTGGCTTTCTCGGCTCAAACGGCTGTGGTAAAAGTACCACCATGAAAATGCTGACCGGCTTATTGGACTCCAGTTCCGGCAGCGCCGAATTATTGGGCAAAAGTGTGAATGCCAATGATATGCAGACTCGCAAACAAGTCGGTTATATGTCGCAGGCGTTTTCACTGTATGAAGAGCTGAGTGTGCGACAAAACTTGGTGCTGCATGCCAAGCTATATCAATTGGAAGGGCGGCAGGGCGAAGCGGCAGTCGCTTCGGCACTGCAGCAATTCGAGCTGGAGCAGGTGGCAGACAGTCTACCGACCGCACTTTCGCTTGGCGTACGACAGCGGTTGCAGTTGGCGGCAGCATGCTTGCACCATCCGCAAGTGCTGATTTTGGACGAACCCACTTCTGGGGTTGACCCGGCAGCGCGCGATATGTTTTGGCAATATTTGCTGAAACTGTCACGTCAAGAACGGATCACGATCTTCGTTTCCACCCACTTTATGAATGAAGCGCAGCGCTGTGATCGGATTTCGTTTATGGATCGCGGCAAAGTTTTAGCCATCGGCACACCGCAAGCGTTGCAGCAACAGAAAAAGGCGGCGACATTGGAACAAGCCTTTATCTTGTATTTAGAAGAACAGCAGCCGCAGCAGGCGTTGCAGACGAATCCAACAGAGCTATCAGCCAACACCGCATCACAAGATCAGCCGCCGTTGGATCTATCGTTTGGTTGGGGTTATTGGTTCAACATCATTTGGACGTTTGCGGTGCGCGAAGGCAAAGAGCTGCTGCGCGATCGAATCCGTTTACTATTTGCGATTTTTGGGCCTGTGACGCTATTGTTGGCAGGCAGTTGGGGCATTTCGTTTGATGTCAGCAACTTAAAATTGGCAGTGTTGGATCAAGATAAAAGTTATCAGAGTCGAGAGTTGATCACACAATTTTCAGCGTCGGATTATTTCGAGTTGGTGGAAATGTTGCCCGATCGGCAGAGTATTTCCAATCGCTTAAACAGTGGGCGTGCCCGTTTGGTGATAGAGATTCCACCAAATTTTGGACGCGATTGGTTGCAGCAGAAAATACCGCAAGTAGGATTGTATGTTGATGGTTCAATGCCGTTTAATGGCGAAAATATCGTCGGCTATAGCCAAGGAATTATTGCTGAATATGTACAGCAGCTGTATCGGCAACAGGGAATAACGTTCGATAGCCCAATGGAGCTGGAAGTGCGGTTTATCTACAATCAAGCCTTCAAAAGTGTGAATGCGATCTCGCCGGGGCTGATTATGCTGACCTTGATGATGATTCCGGGCATGATGACCGCACTTGGGGTGGTGCGCGAAAAGGAGATTGGCTCGATTACCAATCTTTATGCCTCACCGGCATCGGTTCGGCAGTATTTATTGGGCAAACAACTGCCGTATGTAGCGCTGTCAATGCTGAGCTATCTTTTGTTGGTGTTGCTGACCACCACACTGATTGGTGTGCCGCTAAAAGGCTCTTTTTGGGCAATGAGCTTGGGTGCACTGGGGTTGATTTTGGCATCAACGGCGTTCGGATTGCTGATTTCGACTTTTGTGCAGTCGCAAGTAGCTGCAATTTTTGCCACCGCAATCATCAGTATGGTTCCGGCGTTGAATTTTTCAGGCTTGCTTTACCCGATGTCAACACTGAGCGGCGCCGGCTACTATATTGGTTGGGGTTTTCCAACCAGTTGGTATAACTTAATCAGTTTGGGAGCGTTCACCAAAGGCTTGGGATTTGCCGATTTCTTACCGTTTTATGCAATGTTGCTGCTGTTTTTTGTGCTATATCTGAGCCTTGCTGGGCTGTTACTGAAAAAGCAGGAGAAATAAGATGGCTAGAGATATGTTGCGAAACAGTTATCAGTGGCTTAAAAATGTCTATTACCTGTCGTTAAAAGAGCTGCGTAGCCTGTTTGGGGATATCACGTTAATTGGTTTGGTGGTGGTGATGTTCACTTTTACGATCTATTCGATTGGCAAGGGGATCACCACCGAAGTCAAAAACGCTTCGGTTGCAGTGTTAGACCAAGATCATACCGCACTTTCCTACCAAATTCGTGATGCGATTCTGCCGCCTTATTTTAAGCAGGTCGTGGAGATTGAACCGAACCAGATTGATTCATCGATGGATAACGGTGAGTATATTTTTGTGTTAACGATTCCAGCGGATTTCACTGAAAATTTACTGGCAGGCAAACGTCCGCAATTGCAGTTGCTGGTCGACGCCACTGCGATGACACAAGCGGGCGTGGGCGTGAATTATCTGGGGCAGATTATCAATCGCCAAGTCAATCAATTTTTGACCCAAGCACACGGGCAGCAGTCATTGCCGCTGGAACCGGTGATTAATGTGTTGTTTAACAGTAATCTGCTGACCGAATGGTTTATGCCGATGACCCAAATTATCGGCAATTCCAGTTTATTGGCGCTGATTTTGGTCGGTGCAGCAGTGATTCGTGAACGAGAACACGGTACGATTGAACATTTGTTAGTCATGCCGGTCAGCGCCAGTGAAATCGCGTTTTCGAAAATATTAGCAAATAGTTTGGTGATTTTGGTTGCCGCAATGTTGTCGTTGTATTTTGTGGTGCACAAATGGATTGGTGCGCCGATAAATGGTTCGTTATGGTTGTTTGCTTTGAGTGAATGGATCTACCTGTTTTCGATGGCGGGAATGGGGCTGTTTTTGGCGACGCAGGCACCGACCATGCCGCAATTCAGTCTGTTGTGTTTACCGGTGTATATTGTGCTGTACCTGCTGTCCGGCGGACCGTCACCGATCGAGAATATGCCGCAAATAGTGCAACATATTATGCAGCTTTCGCCTTTGACCCAATTTGTGGCGATCAGCCAAGATGTGCTGTTTCGTGGCGCAGGCTGGGAAACCATTTGGCATCGAATTGTGATTATGATGATTTTAGGCGCAATTTTTATTGGCATTGCGATCGGTCGTTTCCGTTCGATGTTGGCAAAACAGAATTAACCGCACCAAATAACAAGGACTCAGATTATGCAAAAGCGTTATTGGATGTTAACCGCACTTTCGTTGTTATTAACAGCTTGTAGTCACACTGAAGTGGCGCTGGATTCGAAAATCGATTTGCCACAACAATACCAACAGACGGCAGCGGCACAAGGCAGCCAGCAAATCAGCCGTTGGTGGCAACAGTGGCGTGATCCGCAATTAAGCGCTTTGATTGAACAAGCGCTGCGACAAAATTTTGATTTGGCCATCGCACAACGTCGTTTGCAGGAAGCAAGAGCGATTTCTAGTTTAGCCGGTGCAGAACTGGCGCCACAAGTGGGGGCTAGTGGCAGTTTGGGTGGGCAGCGGCTGGAAATTGATAATAATCTGTCGTCAGCGGCACGCCAAGTGGTGGGTAATAATGATCTATCAGCTAAAGGACATGTAATTATCGGGGGCGTGGTTGCCTCTTGGGAACCGGATATTTTCGGGCAAAAACGCAGTGACGCCGATGCGGCTAAATATGCTGAACTGGGGGCGCAAGAGCGGGTTTACGGCACGCAAATGTTGGTGGCAAGCGATATTGGTGATCACTATTTACGCGCACAAGCGGTGTTGCAGCAGCAGCAGATCCTAAACCGCACTTTGCAAACATTGCAGCAGCTGCAAGGCTATCTAAAAGGGCGTTTTGCAGCAGGACAGGTTACTGCTTATGAATTGAACGAAATTGCGGTTAAAATCGAGGCGTTGCAAGCGCAACAGACAGGTTTGCAGGCGCAGTTTGACGCTTATCAGCGCAGTATAGCCTTGCTGACAGGGCAAGTGCCGCAAGGTTTTAAACTGAATACCAAACAGATGCTACAAGCCAATTTGTTGCAACATTTGCCGCAGCCGCCACAAGGACAACAACCGGGCAGTTTGTTGGTGCAACGTCCGGATATTCGTGCTAATGCCGCCGCAGTACAAGCCTATGCCGCCAAATTGGCAAGCGCCAAGGCTGATTTGCTGCCACGTTTTGATATCCAGTTTTTATGGCAAACCGGACGCATTGAACTGGACGGCGATTTACCGCCGTTAAAAGGCTTGGGCAGCTTGGGCAGTATTGGTGTACAGCTGCCGATTTTCACCGCAGGACGGATTGCTGCTAATATTCAGGCGGCGGATGCCCGCTTGCAGACCGCACTTTTGCAATATGACCAGTCAATTTTACAGGCATTGGCGGAAGTTGACAGCAGCTATCAGGCACAATTTTCCCTGATTCAACAAATTCGTCAGCTAAACAGCGCAGTTCAAAAAGCCACAAAACAGGCACAAGATACGCAAAAACTGTTTCAGTACGGCGATAAAACCCTCGATGTTGCCTTGCAAACGCGATTAACGGCATTGGATTATCAACAGAATCTGTTAAATGCACGTTTAGCAGCAGGGCAAAATTTGTTGAATTTATACAAAGCGATTGGTGGCGGTTGGCAGCTAGAGTGAGTCGCTAAATAATGGTTGCTGATTACAATAATAGGCGAAAAATCGGGGCTGAATCAAAATAACGTTGGATTCGGTTTGCTCAACTCGTGACAATTTATTAGAATGCAGGTTGGTTTATCGTCGTCCTTACCTTGAGGTACAGTGGCGACGATTTTGTTTTATCTCAAAGATTTACCAAAGACTACCGCAAATTAGGTAGTCCGTTTAACAATAATAACAGCTATGGCAATTTTGGCGCTCGGCATTAACCACAAAACCGCACCGGTTGAGTTGCGGGAAAAAGTCGCTTTCAGTGATGAAAAGCGGCTTTCTGCGTTGCAGCAAATCCAGCAAAGTGAACTGGCAGAAAGTGCGGTGATTCTTTCAACCTGCAATCGTACCGAGCTTTACCTGCACAATCGCCGCATTTCGCCACTTGAAGCGGATGAACAAAATAGCCGTTGGATTGAACACATCGTGCAGTGGTTCGTCGATTTTCACGGTTTATCGGCAGAACAAGTGAGAGACAACCTGTATTTATCACAAAATTCTGCTGCCACCCAACACTTAATGCGAGTCGCGTGCGGCTTGGATTCATTGATTTTGGGCGAGCCGCAAATTTTGGGGCAAGTCAAACAGGCATACCAAGCCAGCGAAAGCTTGTATCAGCAAAATCTAAGCGCTGAATTTTCACGGCTGTTTCAAAAAACCTTTGCCACCGCCAAACGAGTGCGTAGCGAAACTGATATCGGCGGCAGTGCGGTCTCGGTAGCATACGCCGCCACCAGCCTTGCCAAGCAAATTTTCGATTCGTTGCAACCCTTGACGATTTTATTGGTTGGTGCCGGGGAAACCATTGAATTGGTCAGCCGTTATCTGTTTCAGCAAGGGGCAGAGAAAATTATTATCGCCAACCGCACGTTGAGCCGCGCGCAGGAATTGAGTGAGCGAGTTGGCGCAATGGAGCTGCTATTGTTAGATCAGTTGCAGCAAGGTTTGAATCGGGCAGATATTGTGATCACTTCTACCGCCAGCGATACCCCATTGATTTCTGCTGCGATGGTAAAAGCCGCACAGAAACAGCGCAAAAACCGCTCGATGTTGATCATTGATATTGCCGTACCGCGCGATGTGGAACAGCAGGTTTCGGAAATTGATTCAGTCTACCACTACAGCGTGGACGATCTGCAACACATTATCCGGCATAATCTGGCACAACGGCAAAAAGCGTCCGAACAAGCAGAACAGATTATTCAGCAAGAAAGCACTGCTTTTTTCCAGTGGCTGAAACTATATCAGTCGTCCAACTTAATCCGAAAATACCGTGAGCAGGCGGAGCAAACTCGTCAGGAGTTGCTGGGCAAAGCCTTGTCTGCACTGCAACAAGGGCAAGATCAAGAGATGGTGTTACAGGAGTTGAGCTACAAATTGACCAACCGTCTGCTACATGCGCCAACACAGGCGATCCAAAAATTGGTAAAATCCGGCGATAGTCAAGGGTTGCAGCAATTTTCAACCGCACTTGGCATTGACGCCGTTGCCGAAGATCGCGAAAATTAGCAGCTGATCGCAAAATTAGCGTATTTTCAGCAACATTACGCATAAATTTCAGCTAAAATAGCCAAAATTTTTTATTCTTATACCGATAGCTTCAAACAAGGGAATCCAGTGAAACCGTCAATTATTACTAAATTGGAAAATTTACAAGAGCGCTACGAAGAGTTACAAGCGTTGCTTGGCGATCCGAGCGTGATTAACGATCAAGATAAATTTCGCGCCTATTCAAAAGAGTACGCCCAATTGGAAGATGTGGTGCAGTGTTTTGAGAAGTGGCGCCGCTTGCAACTTAACCTGGAAGAAGCACAAACGCTGCTGGATGATCCGAGCATGCGCGAAATGGCGTTGGAAGAGATCGATGAATCCAGAAGTGAAATTGAGCAACTGGAACAGCAACTGCAAGTATTATTGTTGCCCAAAGATCCAAATGACGAATACAACTGTTTTCTGGAGATTCGTGCCGGAACTGGCGGTGATGAGGCCGGTATTTTCAGTGGTGATCTGTTTCGAATGTACAGCCGTTATGCCGAGATGAAGCGCTGGCGGGTCGAAGTGATCAGCGCCAACGAAAGCGAGCAGGGCGGTTATAAAGAGATGATCATGAAAGTCAGCGGCGATGGTGTGTACGGACAATTGAAATTCGAGTCCGGCGGTCATCGGGTGCAACGTGTACCGAAAACTGAATCGCAAGGGCGGATTCACACATCGGCTTGTACCGTCGCCGTGATGCCAGAACTGCCAGAATCAGAGCTGCCGGAAATCAATCCGTCTGATCTAAAAATCGATACCTACCGCTCTTCAGGTGCTGGCGGACAGCATGTTAACACCACCGATTCTGCGGTGCGGATCACCCATTTACCGACCGGGATTGTGGTTGAATGTCAGGACGAACGTTCACAACATAAAAACAAAGCCAAAGCGATGTCGGTGTTGGCGGCTCGGATTGTGAAAGCCGAAGAAGAGCGCCGTGCAGCAGAAGTCTCCAGCACGCGACGTGATTTGCTCGGCAGCGGCGATCGTTCTGACAAAATTCGCACTTACAACTATCCGCAAGGGCGGGTGACCGATCACCGCATCAACCTCACGCTATACCGTCTGGACGAAGTGATGAACGGCAAAATGGAAGAATTGATTCAACCGATTATCACCGAATATCAAGCGGATCAACTGGCGGCATTGTCGGAACAAGGTTAGCCATTATTTTGGTAAAAGAATGCTAGTTGAAAATCCCAAAAAAAGTACAAAAAGCAAAAAAGATCCGAAAGAGTTGTCTTTAGGTGGCAAATTTTCTGGATCTTCTGCTTTGTCGATGCCTTCAGCGGCTGTTTCAACAACTGTTTCAGGTGTTTCAGATATTGCCGCTAACACAGCTTCAACAACAGTTACAAACCGTATGGCGGAAGCAGATTATTACCACTATGTTGCTAAAGGTATTAAGCGATTATTGGCAGTGACAACAAATTTTCTAATTTACATTGTTATAGTGATCGGTTTAAACCAAATTTTTCCAGATTCAGAAATTGGCATCAACGCATTGGTCATCTATTTTTCAATTCAATTTTTCTTTATGGCATATTTTTCCCAATCAGTTGGCAAAAAGTTATTCGGTATCAGGGTAGTTGACGAGAATACGTTACAAAAATTAACTATCGGAAAGTATTTGTTGCGTGAATTAATTGATAGCGTACTCTATATTTTTAGCGGTATTGGGATTATTTGTGTCGTATTTCGGTTGTTAGGTTCCAGATATGTTCAAACTGTCGGCAGTAGTGTCACGGGTGCGTTAGTGATTCGATCGTAAAAGTAGTCGTGATACCGCACTTTTGAGTCGTGTCGGCGAAAAAGAGTCTATAGCTCAAATTATAAATAAACATCAACAGACCCTAATCTCTTCAAACAAGGGAATCCAACACGTGTCGTATACACTTCTCCGAGCCCACGATACTCTCGAGCAGCTCGTATGCCGTATTCTGCGGGAAAAAATAAATCTCTCTCTATG
>VDHG01000101.1 GCA_006228005.1 Testudinibacter crocodili | reverse complement strand
ATCTTTGTCAATAATCTGAGGCGCTCCTGCGCCTCTTTTTTTAAGAAACCACATGAAAAAACCTCTTTTAGTAACCAGCCTAACCGCACTTTGTGTAGCAAGTGCGGTTGCCAAAACCACCGTTAGCGTAAATCAAGCGACAACCCCCGAAAGCATTCAAAATATCGCCCTGCCAACTGCGCCATTGAAAACGGTGGACGATTCAACGCCAAGTGCGGTGCAGCCGTTACGAGTTAGTCGTGCACAATTATTAGCGAACCCACAGTTAGCACAAGATTGGTTAAATTTAGCACTGCAACAACGCAATGCGGAATTAATCAATGAATTGTTGGCGATTTACCGCACATTTGCGCAACATGACCCGATTTTAATTCAGTTTGCCGAAGCCACATTAGCGCAACTGGCGCAAGATTATCCGCTGGCGATTAGCCGTTTTCGTGAGATTCTCGCCGTCAATCCTGACCTGAATCCAGTGCGGATTGAATTGGCAAAAAGTCTGTTCCACGATCGGCAAGACAATGCGGCGCGCGATCAGTTCGAAAAAGCCAAAAGTGCGGTCGCTGTGCCTGCGCCGGTGGTGAGGCTGATTGATTCCTATCTCGACGCTCTGCAACAACGTCGTGGTTGGCAAAGCAGTTTCAGTGCGTATTACCTGCGTGACAGCAATGTTAATAACACCTCGTCCAAGCGCGAAATTGAAAATACCGGTTTTGTCAAAGACGACAGCATGCTGCCGCAATCAGCGCACGGCATTGTCTATTCATTCAGTCTGGAGCGGGATTTCAATTTGGTTAGCGCGCACTATCTGCATGTCGGCACCGAACTGTTCGGCAAAAATTTTTGGGACAATCATGATTACGATGATATTTATAACCGCACTTATCTCGGTTACACCCATAAAAGTGCGGTACAAAGTTGGTCAATTCTGCCGTTTTATGAAAAACGTTGGTACGGTAACCAGTCGTATAAATGGGCGAACGGCGTGCGTAGCGAATACCGCCGCTGGCTCAACGTCAACTGGCAGATTTCAACCGCACTTGAACACGCCGAACAGCGCTATTACGACAGCCAAAACTTGAACGGACACAGCCAACTGGCTTCCGCCACCCTGCTGTGGCTGCGTAGCCCGCGCCAGTTTTTCTATCTCGGCGGCGATTATAACCGCGAAAAGACCCGTGTGTTGCAATACAGCAACAATACGCGCACCGTGCGGCTCGGTTGGGGGCAGGAGTGGCAGTGGGGCATTTCCTCACGTTTGGGCTTCTCTTATGCACAGCGCAACTACAAAGATCAAGCCAAACTGGGCAGCATGATTCCGCTCGGCAAAGTGCGCAACGATAAGATTTATAGCGTGAATTTAACCCTGTGGAAACGCGATTGGCATTTGTGGGGTATCACGCCGAAGTTACATTTTAACTGGAAAAAGCAAGACAGCAACCTACCGTCGATATATTCCTATCGGCAGAAAAACCTGAATGTGATTTTTGAAAAGACGTTTTAAACGTAAAGTGCGGTTTCACGACCGCATTTTTTAGATCTAGATCACATTTCCCAACCCTATTCTCAAGAAAAACCGCACTTTCATTGCCAGACTAAACCGTTTTAGCTAAAATTTTGAGTATGATATTTTCTTGCGTAACAATAGAGACGAAGGTGGCTGGCATGAAACAAAAAGTTTGGGTATTAGGTGACGCCGTGGTGGATTTGATTCCTGACGGTGCAGAACATTATTTAAAAGCCGCTGGCGGCGCCCCTGCTAATGTTGCTGTCGCCATTGCCCGTTTGGGCGGCAGAACCGCATTTATCGGACGTGTCGGTCAAGATCCACTCGGGGTTTTTATGAAAAATGTGTTAAATCAAGAAAATGTAAACACTGATTTTATGTTGCTTGATCCGCAAAACCGCACTTCTACCGTGATTGTCGATCTGGACGATAACGGCGAGCGCAGTTTCACCTTTATGGTCAATCCCAGTGCCGATCAATTTTTGCAAACCGACGATTTGCCGCAGTTTAACCGTGGCGAGTGGCTGCATTGCTGCTCAATTGCACTGTTGAACAACCCGTCGCAACAAGCCACCCTGACTGCCATGCAGCAAATCAAACAGATCGGCGGCATGGTATCGTTCGACCCAAATTTGCGTGAGTCACTATGGGAAAGCCAAGATATTATGCGTATAACTGTGATGCAAGCCGTTGAATTAGCAGATGTATTAAAATTCTCGGAAGAAGAGCTGACCTTGCTGACCGAAACCGATACCCTAGAGCAAGCCTTAAAAACCATCACTGAATACTACCCGCAAAAATTGATTATCGTCACTATGGGCAAAAAAGGCGCATTGGTACATCTGAACGGCGAACAGCAATTGATCAGCGGCAAAGCGGTGCAAGCCGTAGACACTACCGGCGCTGGCGATGCCTTTGTCGGCGGGCTGCTTGCCGGGTTATCACAAACCGAAAACTGGCAACAATGGCAAAATCTGGTACCGATTATCCGCCAAGCCAATGCTTGCGGTGCACTGGCGATCACTGCCAAAGGCGCGATGGCAGCGTTGCCAAACCAACAACAGTTAGCTGATTATTTAGCAGAATCCGCTTAATTAACCAAAAGAGGAAATCCGATGCTGATCTTCAATCAGGGAAAATATAAAAGTCTGCTTGCCGCCGAAGAGGGCGAGCTCGATACGGTGGCGGCACTGGTTGCTACTGATCAGAATTTCCGCCCTGATTATCATTTGGTTGCCCCTTTCGGTTTAATCAATGATCCAAACGGCTTGGTATTTGATGGTGAAAAATACCATATTTTCTACCAATGGTACCCCTACGGCGCCATGCACGGCATGAAACATTGGTTACACTACACCACGCCGGATTTCCAACAATTCACCCTCGCCGACACCTTAATTCCGACTGAAATGTTCGAATCGCACGGCTGTTACTCCGGCGGTGCATTGCCGCTAGGCGATTATATCGCAGTGTTTTACACCGGCAACACCCGTCGCAGCAGCGATAATGCGCGGATTCCATATCAAAATATCGCCGTGTTCCGCAAAGACGGCAAGCTGTTGGATAAATATCCGTTGGTCACCTGCGCCCCTGCCGGTTACAGCGAACACGTGCGCGATCCGAAGCCGTATTTCACTGCCGACGGCAAAGTGCGGTTTATTTGTGGTGCGCAACGCGACAATTTGAGTGGCACTGCTATTGTGTTTGAAATGGAAAATATCAACACGCCGCCACAACTGATGGGCGAACTGAACCTATCGGATTTCGACAACCGCCATATTTTTATGTGGGAATGCCCTGATCTGCTGAAAATCGGCGACAAAGATCTGTTTATTTGGTCGCCACAAGGTAAACAACGTGAAGCGCAACAATTCCAAAACAACTACCATTCCACTTATGTGATCGGCAAGTTGAACGATTTACAATTTGAGGTGGAACAATTTGGCGAACTGGATTACGGCTTTGATTTTTATGCACCACAAACCTTTGCCGGCTTAGACAACAGCGAAAGTGCGGTCATGCTCGGCTGGGTCGGGTTGCCGGATTTACAATATCCGACCGACGAATACGGCTGGCACTCCACCCTGACCCTACCGCGCCGCTTGACCTTGAAAAATAATTATATTTACCAAACGCCGCTCGAACAGTATTATCCACAAAATCTGACTGCACTTTCATTGCAGCAAGCCACAGAATTGGCGGATTTGGATCGCCGTTATCTGAAATTTAATCCGCACAATCGCGATTTCAGCCTACGACTGTTTGATAATCCACAAGGGCAGCATCTAAACTTAAGCTATGAAAACGATGTGTTCTGTCTCGATCGCAGCGCCAGCGAGCAAACGGAAAGCATGCTGAGTTTGGGCGAACAGCGTTATTGTGCGATTGCCGATTTACAACAGGTGGAAATTTTTATCGATCGCTCGGTGATCGAAATTTTCTTGAACGGTGGCGAGAAAGTGCTAACTTCGCGCTTCTTTATTAAAAATCGGCAAAATAGGCTGCAAAGTTCATGCCGATTGGAAATTGAAAGTGCGGTGTTAGCGCCGATTGCGTATTTGGCGGAGTAATCAAAATCCAATAATTACGCTACAAGTTAATGAAATAAAGTAGGGGCGGATTATATATCCGCCCGAGTACGAAGTGCGGTATAAGCATTTCATCAACAAAAGAAAAATGCAATATCCTGTTCGGGCAGATATATAATCTGCCCCTACGAAATTACAGTTTATTCTTATACAAATAAAAAAACATGATCGCTAAAGCAAAACGTTGTACGCTGAATGACATCGCCGAACTCAGCGGCGTCTCCAAAACTACCGTCAGCATGGTGCTGAACGGACGTGCCGATGAATTTCGGATTAAAGAGGAAACTCGACAAAAAATCCTGCAAATCGCAGAGAAAAATCACTATCGTGCCAACATCTACGCCAAAGCGCTGCAATCACAGCGCACCAATACTATCGGCTTGGTGATCCCCGATTTTTCTAACTTCGGCTTTGCACAAACCAGTCAGATGTTAGAACGTTTGTGTCGTAACCACGGTTTGCAGTTGCTTATCAGTTGTTCCGATGAAGAACCGCACTTAGAAGCCAAAGCGATTGAAAACCTGCTGGAACGTCAAATTGATATTTTGATCACCACCCCGGTTTGTCAAAAACGCAAGCACTATCCCTATTTGAACACCATTCCAACAATTCAACTAGACCGTTTTATTGCCGATGCACCAAAAATACCCTATATCATCACTGATGATAAAAGTGCGGTTGCCGCCATGGTGGCGCAAATGATCAGTAAATACCAGCTCAACGAATTTTATTATCTTGGCGGACTGCTACAACTCACTCCGAGCGAGGCGCGTTTACAGGGCTTCAAGTGCGGTCTGCAACAAGCTGGCTTAGCCCTGCAAAACAACTGGGTCAGTCACCGTGATTACCATTCCGAATCAGGCTATATCATGATGCAGCAGTTATTGCAACGCTTAGGCCGCTTGCCGCAGGCGGTTTTTGTTGCATCCTACGGTTTGCTGGTTGGCGTACTCCGTTTTTTAAACGAACATCAACTGTTGGATCAACTTAGCTCACAACGGTTACACCTCGCCACCTTTGATGATTATGAATTATTAAACTGCTTGCCGTTTAAAATTCACTCTATTCGCCAAGATCATGAAAAAATCGCCAATGAACTCTTTCAGGCAATTCTCAGTCTGCTCGAGCAAAAACCGATCGCCAACCAAATTATTCCCGCCCATCTGTGCTGGCGTGACTGAACCGCACTTTTCAACGGTGCTAAACCATTCAACCAAATACGTGTAATCAAGCCTAGTCGTCAAGCTACGGTCAGCTAAAATCACGGAAAAAGGCTGGTAATCCAGAGGTTAAATAGATACAATCAAAGCTGTTTGGTTAGCAGTTTGTTAAAATTGCGACTGCGCCGAGCAACGCTTAATTAATGCGGTAGTTAATACCTTTATTATTCTATTTATAACAAAATCCAGTGACAAATAAGCTTTTACAAGCGTGTTGCCGCACCGCTTGCTTTGTGGCTTGATGTTAGCTGGACGGAGATATTGATACTATGTCGTGGAATGGTTCTGATAACAACCATAATTCGGAGCAAGACCCTTGGGGCAAACCAGGGCAATCAGGCTCAAAAAAACCTGAGCAAGGTCAAGGCTGGCAAAACAATCCTGATTCTGGCACACCTGAGCCGGATAAACAACAAAGCCAGCAGCGCAATAAACAACAAGGACCGCCTGATTTAGAAGAACTATTTGGTAATTTATTGAAAAAAATGGGTGGTGGCAATGGGCGCAAATCCGACAATAACGGCATCCCATTCAACGGATTAGGCAAATTATTACCGATCGCCGCAGTGATCGGCGTTATTATTTGGGGCATCAGTGGCTTTTATACCATCAAAGAGGCAGAACGCGGTGTGGTATTGCGTTTCGGCGAATTCAACTCGATTGTGCAGCCGGGCTTGAACTGGAAACCGACGTTTATCGATCAAGTAGTGCCGGTTAATGTCGAACGAATCAGTGAACTGAAAACCCAAGGTAGTATGCTGACCCAAGATGAAAATATGGTCGTCGTCGAAATGACGGTGCAATATCGAGTCAACAATCCGGAAAAATACCTGTTCAGTGTCACCAATGCCAACAACAGTTTGTCACAAGCCACCGACAGTGCCCTGCGCTATGTTATCGGTCATATGAGCATGGATGATATTTTAACCACTGGTCGTTCTGTGGTGCGTGAAGACACTTGGCGTTATCTGGAAAACATCATCAAGCCGTATGATATGGGCTTAGAGGTGATCGACGTCAACTTCCAGTCCGCGCGTCCGCCAGAGCAAGTCAAAGATGCGTTCGACGATGCAATCAAAGCACAAGAAGACGAACAGCGCTTTATCCGTCAGGCAGAAGCCTATGCGCGTGAAGCAGAGCCGATTGCACGCGGAGACGCACAACGGATTATCGAACAGGCAACCGCCTACAAAGAACAGGTTGTATTGGACGCACAAGGGGAAGTGGAGCGCTTCCAGCAATTGTTGCCGGAATATAAAGCCTCACCGGATTTGTTGAAAGAGCGGTTATATATTCAAGCCATGGAAAATATTATGGCTGAGACGCCGAAAATGATGTTGGATGCTAACAACGGCAACAACCTGACCGTATTACCGTTAGAACAAATGCTTAATCAGAAAAAAGTCACTGAAAGTGCGGTCGAGAAAACGGATGCACCACAAGCAAAAGGGGCGAATAGTAATACCACGTTGGGCAACGCAGCAAACCGAGCAGCCGCTGTCACACCTGTGCCGACTACCTCAAACAGCAATGACAACAGCTATAACGGTTCACAACAACAAGAACGTAACCAAAACGGTACTCGTCAAGGGAGATTTGAATAATGCGTAAGTTTTTAGTTCCTGTCATTATTCTGGTGGCAGCGATTGTATATTCCAGTGTGGTGGTGATTAATGAAGGCTCGCGCGGTATCATGTTGCGTTTCAGCAAAGTCTTACGTGACAGCGACAACAAAGTCTCTATCTATATGCCAGGTATTCATTTTAAAATTCCGTTTATTGATAATGTAAAAATTTTAGATGCCAGAATCCAAACCTTAGACGGACAAGCTGATCGCTTCGTCACGGTGGAGAAAAAAGACTTGCTGGTGGATTCTTATGTGAAATGGCGAATCAGCGATTTTGGTCGTTTTTATACCAGTACCGGCGGTGGCGATTACACCTATGCCGACAATTTGTTGCGTCGTAAAGTCAATGACCGCTTACGTTCTGAAATCGGTTCAAGAACCATTAAAGACATCGTTTCCGGTACACGTGGCGAGTTGATGACCGGTGCGTTAAATGCGTTGAATACTGGCGCCGACAGTTCGTCTGATTTAGGCATTCAGGTGGTTGACGTGCGGGTTAAACAAATCAACCTGCCGCAAGAAGTTTCTTCTTCGATTTACCAACGGATGCGTGCCGAACGGGATGCCGTTGCGCGGGAACATCGTTCACAGGGTCGCGAAAAATCAGCGTTTATCCAAGCTGATGTCGATCGCAAAGTCACAGTAATCTTGGCAACCGCCAGCAAAACCGCCCAAGAGCTACGTGGTAACGGCGATGCCACCGCTGCCAAAGTGTATGCCGATGCGTTTCGCAATGAACCGGAGTTTTTCAGCTTTGTGCGTAGCTTGAAAGCCTACGAAAAAAGCTTCAAAAATTCAGGCAATATGATGATTCTAAAACCGGGCAGTGATTTCTTCCGTTATATGCAAACACCGGAAAATTAATAACGAAAGCCAGCGGGCGGACTCACTATCCGCCCGCAATGTTCCAAAGCCCTATAAAACCGCACTTTGATTGTGGATTGTAGTGAGGCTTGGAAAAGAGTAAAGTGATCAGTTGCGAATATCCATCTTCAAATCTTAAAAGGTAAACTATTATGGGGAAAAGTGTTGTTATCCTTGGCGCTCAATGGGGCGATGAGGGAAAAGGCAAAATCGTCGATTTATTGACGGATCGGGTAAAATATGTGGTGCGTTATCAAGGCGGTCACAATGCCGGCCACACCTTGATTATCAACGGAGAAAAAACGGTATTACGTTTGATTCCGTCGGGTATTTTGCGTGATAACGTCACTTGTTTGATTGGTAATGGCGTAGTGCTTTCCCCTGCTGCATTGATGCAAGAGATGGGCGAATTGGAAAGCCGTGGCGTCAATGTGCGTGAACGCTTGCTGATTTCCGAAGCTTGTCCGCTGATTCTGCCTTACCACGTTGCCATGGATCATGCCCGTGAAGCGGCATTAGGCAAAAAAGCCATCGGCACCACCGGACGCGGCATCGGACCGGCGTATGAAGACAAAGTTGCCCGTCGTGGCTTGCGTGTCGGTGATCTATTCAATCGTGAAGCCTTTGCCGAGAAACTGAAAAATATTCTGGAATACTACAACTTCCAATTGGTGAACTACTATAAGGTTGACGCCGTTGATTACGACAAAACCTTAGCCGAGATTTTTGCAGTGGCTGATATTATCACCACAATGGTTGCCGACATTCCGACTATTTTAGACAAAGCCCGCTTAAACGGCGACAATATCTTATTCGAAGGTGCACAAGGCACCATGCTGGACATCGACCACGGCACCTATCCATATGTCACCAGCTCCAACACTACTGCTGGCGGCGTTGCCACCGGTGCCGGTTATGGGCCGCGTCATTTGGATTATGTGTTGGGTATCATCAAAGCCTACTGTACCCGTGTCGGTGGCGGTCCATTCACCACGGAATTATTTGATGAAATCGGTGCGGAAATTGCTAAAAAAGGCAATGAGTTTGGTGCCGTTACCGGTCGCCCACGTCGTTGCGGTTGGTTTGATGCGGTTGCGGTACGCCGCGCAATTCAACTCAATTCAATCTCCGGTTTCTGCATGACTAAACTGGATGTATTGGATGGCTTCAACGAATTAAAAATCTGTGTTGCTTATAAAATGCCGGACGGTTCCATTGTCGAATATGCCCCGACAGCGGCTGAAAACTGGGAAAATGTCGAGCCAATTTACGAGACCTTACCCGGTTGGTCTGAAAACACGTTTGGTGTCACCGATGTTAACCAGCTGCCGCAAACTGCACGCGATTATATCAAACGCATTGAAGAAGTGACCGGAGTACCGGTTGATATTCTTTCCACCGGTCCGGATCGGGTTGAAACCATGATCCTGCGTGATCCGTTTGCTTAAACCGATTTCATATTGAGAAAACCTTGTGTTTTTAAGCACAAGGTTTAGATTGCTGACAAAGGTTTAAATACACGATAAATATTATAAAAGTAGGGGCGGATTATATATCCGCCCGCACCGCACTTTATGTTTTTCCTTTATTGATAAATGCTTATACCGCACTTCGCAAACGGGCGGATATATAATCCGCTCCTACTTTGCCTCATCAAATATCTTTGTTAATAATCTGAACCTTGTGTTTTCAAGCACAAGTTTTTTATGATCTCAGACTACGGTTTTGGGAACTTAATCTTCCAACCCTAAAATCTGATTGACTTCGCTTTTATACAATACTGCTTTGGCACCAAAAATCGCTTGAATACCGCCGCCGACTTCCAGTACATCAATCGCACCGATTTTTTTCAGAGTTGATTTATCGACTTTTTTCACATCTTTTAATGATACACGTAAACGGGTGATACAAGCATCGACGTGTTCGATATTCTCTTTTTCACCAAGTGCGGTAATGATTTTCACTGCATCGCTATGCAGATTACTATTGGCAGAAACCGCACTTTGATTCTCTTCCGTTTGACTGTCGTCATCACGCCCCGGTGTCATCACATTAAATTTCATAATCAAGAAACGGAACGTGAAATAGTACAACATCGCCCATGGTACCCCGACCAAGACCACTCGGATCCAGTTGGTTTTGGCATCGCCTTGCAAAATACCGAACAGTAAGAAATCGATAAAACCGCCGGAGAAAGTATTGCCAATCGAAATATTGAGAATATCGGCAATATAGAACGATACCCCATCAAAGAATGCGTGGATCACATAGAGCCAAGGTGCGACGAACAAGAACATAAATTCAATCGGTTCAGTGATACCGGTCAAAAATGAGGTTAAAGCAACACCTAAGAATAGTCCACCGAACAGTCTGCGTCGGGATTTCGGTACACAGTGATACATTGCCAGACAAGCGGCCGGCAAACCAAACATCATGGTATCAAAACGTCCGGCAAAGAACCGTGTTCCCTCAGTAAACAACCCCTGATGATTCGGATCGGCCAATTGGGCGAAGAAGATTTTTTGCGCGCCGGCAACCGCACTTCCTGCCACTTGTTCCACGCCACCCAGTTCAGTGTACCAAAACAGTGGATAGATCATGTGGTGCAAGCCGATAGCGCCGGACAAGCGCATTAAGAAACCATAGAAGAAAGTGCCGATGGCACCCATTTTGGCAATACTTTCTCCGGCATTGACCAGCCAGCCTTGAAATGTCGGCCAAACTAAAAAGAAGAATAATCCGACAAAAATCGCAACAAAAGCCGTCACGATCGGTACGAAGCGTGATCCACCAAAGAAGCCGAGCATTTGTGGCAATTGAATATTATGGTAGCGGTTGTGTAGCCAAACTACCGCCAACCCCATCAATAATGCGCCGATCACGCCGGTATCGATACCACTGGCATCCGGTGTGAAAAGTTTCAGCAATGCACTGATGGTACCCACCATAATCAGATAGCCGACCACCGCCGCTAGCGCCGCCGTGCCTTTATCACGGTTCGCCAATCCGATTGCCAATCCGATACATAATAACAGTGCTAAATTGGCAAATACCACCGTACCTGCCGCTGCCATCACTTGAAAAATGCTTTGTAGCAACGCATTATCCAGCACCGGGTAAGCTAATATGGTGGTTTGGTTTGAGAGTGCACCACCGCTCCCCAACAACAGACCAGCGGCAGGCAAAATCGCAATCGGCAGCATAAAGGCTTTGCCGATCTTTTGTAGTGTTTTAAACATAGCAACTCCTAAGGTTTAAGAACAAAGTTTTAAGAAGAAAACAAAAAGATGAACCGCACTTGGTTCATCTTTTTTCTGTCAGATATTCGACTGCTGTCTATTCAGCTAATATCTATTTAGCCAATGTCTATGCAACTGAATAAAGTGCGGAATTAAAGATATTTCGCTTTTAACTCTTTTGCAACGGCAATTTGTGCTTCAGTTAATTCTTTGGTCATCGGTTCACGGCAATAACCTGCGTCCACCCCTTCCAGTTTCAACAACTCTTTAATGGTCAAATATAAGCCGTTGCCTAAAATTCCTTCGATCAAATCGTTGGTAACATGTTGGATTTCCAATGCTTCCTGAATTTGTCCTGCTTGCGCTTTTTCATAAATTTGACGTGCGCGGATACCGTTGACGTTGAAGGTGCTACCGATTGCACCATCGATGCCCAATACCGCTGCCGGTAGCATCATTTCGTCAAAGCCCGCCCAGATTAAGTGACTCGGATAAGCTTTTTTCAAACGTTCCAACAGATAGAAATCGCCTGCGGTGAATTTCACGCCAATGATTTTCTCATTTTCATACAGTTCACCAAATTGTGCCACGCCGATATTCACACCGGTTAAGAATGGAATTGAATACACAATCATACGGTTGCCGGTTGCTTCAATAATGGTGTTATAGAAGTGTTTAATTTCCGGGAAGCTGAATTTGTAGTAGAACGGCGTCACCGCAGACAAACAGTCATAGCCTAATTCAGTGGCATATTTGCCCAACTCCACCGCTTCTTTCAAGTTGACACTGCCCACTTGGGCGATCAGCGCGATTTGATCTTTGGCTTCATCTTTGGCAATACGGA
Organism: Testudinibacter crocodili; assembly: GCA_006228005.1. Taxonomy (GTDB): domain Bacteria; phylum Pseudomonadota; class Gammaproteobacteria; order Enterobacterales; family Pasteurellaceae; genus Chelonobacter. The sequence continues at coordinate 1,380 of VDHG01000101.1, read as the reverse complement.
AAATCTCTTTTTTCTCTTCGGTTGAGAGCATAAAATTCTCGCCGGTGCTGCCACCAACATATAGCCCGTCCACTTTCATTTTATCAATATTGTGACGAACGATTTGGCGCAAGCCTTTTTCATTAATTGTGCCGTCCGTATTGAAAGACACCAATAATGCACTAAAAATACCTTTTAAACTTTTCATGAACTCTCCTGAAGGATTAATAAAATTATTTGATACGTTGTTCGAGAATAACGTTAAGCGTTTTTTGTTTTTTACTCATGGAATTATCCGGCTCTGCCTGTACCAGCAGGGCGTAGATCAAATCCATAACGAATAATTGGGAAATCTTGGTACCGATCGAATCTCCTTGCAACTGCCCTTGACGGTTGCCGTTGATCAACACATAATCTGCCACTTCAGTAATCGGCGAACGTAAATTGTGGGTGATCGCTACGGTTTTTGCACCATTGGATCTGGCGATTTTCAGTGCTTGGGTTGTTTCAACCGAATAACCCGAATGACTAATACCAATAACAATATCGTTGCTATTCAGCAATGAAGCCTGCATATACATGAAGTGGTTGTTGGTCAAGGCATCGACCTGCAACCCGATTCGCAAGAATTTATGTTTGGCATCTTCCGCCGTCAAACCGGACGACCCCACACCAAATACGAAAATCCGTCTAGATTGACGAATGCTGTCCACCACTCTTTCCAATTCATCAAAATCCAATAGATTGATGGTTTCGGAAATCACATTCGACAACACACTTTGCAATTTTAGTGCAATCTCTGCTGGTCCGTCTTCTCCAGCAATATCGGTATCCAACAGTGAACCATTTTCTTTATTTTGCGTTGCCAATTCAATGGCAAGATCCAGTTTGAAATCGGTATAGCCTTTGAAACCTAAAGTACGGCAAAAACGGATGAATGTCGCTTCACCGACATCTAATTTTGCAGCGACTTCCGATAATGAACATTGGTTGAGCAAATCGGGAGAGGTCAAAATGGCTGCTGCAATCCGCTTTTCCGTTTTAGTCAAGCTGCTTTGTAAAGCACCGATCGTATCTAAAATTTTTCCACCTTGATTCATAATGTGTTCCTCAATAATTTATAGGGGCTGTTGATGTTTGTTTATATTTTGAGTTGTCGTTTAAAATGAGCACAATCTAGGCGTAAGCCGAAATAAATAGCGGGACTATTGATAAGGATTACAACGACGAGTGTGCTCATTTTAAACACAATCCTCTGGACTATGGCTATTTTTCGCCACTACTTTTCGTACTACAGCGGCGTTAAAAGTCGTTCGTTTAGAATGACTAAACTTCACAACTTTTGCCTTATTTATTTGCAAAACAAAAGAGTGGCGAAAAATAGTCTATAGCTCAAATTAT
>VDHG01000100.1 GCA_006228005.1 Testudinibacter crocodili | reverse complement strand
ATGTATAAGAGGCAGAGGTGATACCGGCGCTCAGGGTGAACAAGGTATCCCAGGCGAGAAAGGTGATACCGGTGCTCAGGGTGAACAAGGTATCCCAGGCGAGAAAGGTGAAACCGGTGCTCAGGGTGAACAAGGTATCCCAGGCGAGAAAGGTGATACCGGTGCTCAGGGTGAACAAGGTATCCCAGGCGAGAAAGGTGACACCGGTGCTCAGGGTGAACAAGGTATCCGAGGAGAGAAAGGTGATACCGGCGAGCAAGGTCCGATTGGTCCTCAAGGCCCGAAAGGCGAAGACGGTAAAGATGGAGCTGATGGTAGTGGCACAGGGACTGAATGGAAGCTAGCAACAGATGGCGATGCAGAGAAAAATCCTGCTCAAGCCCCAAGTGCGGTTTCTGGTGAAACGGTGACAGTGAAACACGGTACTAACACTAAGGCGTCAGCAGTCAGCAAGGATGCCAATGGTAACTATAGCTATGAAATTGATGTGGTTGGCTTACCAATGGAGTATGTGGATCAAGACGGAAATTCGTTGACCAATGTTGGTGGCAACTTCTACCGTTCACAAACCAATTCTGACGGTACCATTACATTAACGCCGGCAACTCCGGCGAAAGTGAAAATTGTCAGTGAAAAACCAATGGTGATCACCAATGTGGCTGATGGTAACGTCGCCGCAGGTTCAACTGACGCCATCAACGGCAATCAGCTACATGGCACAGCGCAATCGGTTGCCAATGCGTTAGGCGGCGGTTCAACCGTTGACCAAGACGGTAAAGTCACGGCACCAAGCTATGTGATTACACAAACCGATGGCAATACCACTACAGCAAATGATGTTGGCACAGCATTGAATGCCTTGAATAAAGAGGTGGTTAAACCGATTACCTTCGGCGCAGACAGTGGCGCAGCATATGCAGCGACCTTGGGCAGCACAGTTAATATTAAAGGTGATGGCAAAAATATCACCACTGAGTCTGATGGCAAAGGCAACATCAAGGTGAAAATCAGTGATACGCCAACCTTTACTACTGTGACGGCCAATAGCTATAAAGTGGGTGATACAACCTATATTGACAGCAATGGTATCAATGCCAACAACCAAGCTATCAATAACGTTGCTGACGGTGAAATTTCGGCAACATCGAAGCAAGCGGTCAATGGTAGCCAGTTGCATGCAACCAACCAGACGATCAATAACATCAATAATCGTGTTGACGGTTTAGCCAAAGATATTGACGGCGTCGGTGCAACGGCAGCAGCGATGGCGAGCTTGCCGCAAGCCTACCTACCGGGACATTCGATGGTTGCTGTTGCTGGCGGTGCGCATAAATCGCAAAATGCGGTGGCGTTAGGGGTATCACGAATTTCCGATAATGGAAAAGTGATTATCAAATTAAATGCCTCGCATAATAGCCGCGGTGATGTCAGCGGTGGTGTTGGTGTTGGTTATCAGTGGTAATAAACCTGACCGCACTTTGCTTAATAGGTAAAAGTGCGGTTCTCACTCAATAATAAGTGGAGAATATTGAATGAAAAAAGTGACAAAATATTTATTGCCGCTGGCTGTGGTAATGGCATTAGCGGGCTGTCGTTTGAGCGATGTTAAATCCGATGGCACGACTGATCAACCGGTGTGGCCGAAAGTGGAAGATGCCGGGGTGAATTTCAGCGGTTCGCAGTATGGCATTTGGCCGAACTGGGATAACGTGCGCATGATCGAAAAAGGTATGAACAAAGATCAACTGTATTATCTGATCGGCAGGCCGCACTTTAGCGAAGGCTTGTTTGCGGTGCGTGAATGGGATTATGTGTTCAACTATCGTCAAAACGGTGAACATAAAATTTGTCAATACAAAGTGTTGTTCGACAAAGACATGAACGCCCAATCGTTTTTCTGGAAACCAACCGGCTGTAACAACCAGTATGAACTGTCAGGCGACTTCTTGTTTGATTTTGACTCGGCGACCTTGAGCGCCAAAGGCAAATCAGTGATTGATGAGGTGGCACGTGGTTTAAATGCGAGTGGCAGCAAAGCACTGACAGTTGACGGCTATACCGATCGTTTAGGTTCAGACAGCTACAATCAAGTGTTGTCGCAAAGACGTGCTGAAGCGGTGAAAGCCTATCTGGTTTCCAAAGGATTTGCGGCAAGTGCGGTCACAGCGGTCGGACACGGCAAAGCGGATCAAGTGGTGGCGTGTGACGCGGAACAAGGACAAGCATTGCGTGATTGCCTGCGTCCAAATCGCCGTGTGGTGATCTCGGCTAACTAAGTTTTGCTGCTATGAATCAGCCGTGTCAGTCTAGATTAATCCTATTTTATCTTAAACCCATATACACATCAAAGCGGTGATTTTTGGTGGTTTGGCTAAAGTGCGGTTTTTGTTGGGCTAAAAACGGGGCGTAGTCGGGGCGCTTGACTACTACGCGCTTGCGTGCCAGTTGCAGTGCAGACGGAAGCAGTTGATCCGCATCCAAATCAGCTCCGACTAAATGCTGAAAAATCCGCATCTCTTTTTTGACGAGGGCACTTTTTTGTTTATGTGGATACATCGGATCGAGATAAACCACATCAGCGCAATCCTGAATCGGTGAAAGTGCGGTCAGATTAGTAATGGATAGCAGCTGCATTCGGTTCTGTAACCATTCTCCGATTTCCGTATCTTGATAAGCGCGCTGTAAGCCGTCTTGCAGCAAGGCAAACACCACCGGGTGGCGCTCGATCAACCGCACTTTGCAACCGATTGCTGCCAACACAAAGGCATCTCGTCCCAAACCGGCGGTGGCGTCGATCACGGTCGGTAAATAGTCTTTTTTGATGCCGACCGCTTTGGCAACGGCTTCGCCGCGCCCACCACCAAATTTACGTCGGTGCGCCATGGTGCCACTGATAAAATCCACCGCAACTGCACCTAATTTCGGTTCGTCCAGTTTGCGCAATTCCAAACGTTCGGTGGTTTGTACTAAGGCTAAAATCGCTTCAGGTTCGTCAGTCAAATTTAATGCGGCACAAGTGCGGTCAAACTCGACTAGCTTAGCCGGATCTTCGCATAATAATTGGATACTCATCGGGTCTTAACCAACCAAACCGCACTTTCCATATGTTCGGTGTAAGGAAATTGATCAAACAATGCCGCACGTTCAATACGGTGGCTTTGGCATAGGGTTTGCAAATTGTCGCACAGGGTATGCGGGTTACAAGAGATGTACAAGATTTGAGGATATTGCTGTACCATTTTTACTGTTTCGTTATCCAACCCGGCACGCGGTGGATCAACTAAAATGGTTTCACACTGATAATCATGTAGATCAATGCCTTGCAGGCGGTTAAATTGGCGCACGCCGTTAATTGCTTGGGTAAATTCTTCGGCGGACATCCGAATAATTTGTAAATTGTCGATGTGGTTCTTTTCGATATTGAATTGCGCCGCTGCAACGGATGGTTTGGCAATTTCGGTCGCCAGCACCTTGCGGAAATTTTGTGCCAACGCTACCGAAAAATTGCCGTTGCCGCAATACAATTCCAATAAATCCCCTTGGCTGTCAGCCGTGCAGGACAGTGCCCATTCGATCATCTTAATATTCATTCTGGCATTTGGCTGGGTGAAGCTGTTTTCCACTTGGCGATAGGTGTAATCATGGCCGTTAATCGTCAGCACTTCATCGATATATTCTTGATCTAAGCAGATTTTCTGCTTGCTGGCTCTGCCGATTAATTGCAGATCAAACCCTTGTTGCTGCAAATGTTGGCGTAAAATGTGCGCCTGCTGCTGCCACTGTTCGTCCAGCTTTTTGTGATACAGCAAACTGACAATGATTTTGTCACTGCAAGTACTGAGATAATCAATCTGAAACAGCTTGTGCGCTAAGAGCGGCATGGATTGCAACAATGGAATGATTGCTGCCATCATGCGGTTGATTAAGCGACTGGCAACCGGAAAATGATCAACACGATAGCGCTGCTTGGTTTGCGGATTAAACATGATGTGGTACAGATCGCCCTTATCATGCCAAATTCGAAATTCGGCACGCATTCGGTAATATTCCGGCTCGGAAGCAAATACCTCTAGCGGCGGAGCGTCGAAAGGGGCAAGCAGTTCAGTCAGTTTTTGCTGTTTGGCGGCTAACAGTTGTGGATAATCTGAGATCGTGAAAGATGGGTTTGGCATAAATAGGTAGCAAATGGGTCGTTAAATAGTAAAGTGCGGTTAGTGTAGCATTTTTTATGCCACAGCAGAATAGATCTAGAAGAGAACAGCGGCGCATAGAGAAATGCGCCGTAGCGTTAGGCTGGTTGCGAATTAGTCGTTGTTGCTGTAATCATCGACAGGTTCGCTGCCAGCCAGTCCTGAAAGCGTGTATACCCGTTTTACGCTGGAGATGCGTGAGCGATATTTACACCAGGTTTTTTCAAAAAAAGTTTCCGGCTCGCGCTCTAGGCGGCAAACGGCAACAAACTGTTTTTCTTCAGCGGTGCTTGGGGAGCGGTTGCCCAGATCCAACTCGATAAATGCTTGCCCGTATTTTTCCAGAGTATCAGATTCACGAATGGTGTAGTCGCCGTGACGGGAGAATCCGCGCGGGTAATTTTTATCATCGAAAAAACGACGGGTTACGCTAAAACTTTCGGCCATAATGGTTCCTCTATAAGACTAAGATAATTCGGCAAGCATTAAATCAATTCATAAAAATAAGTCAATATTTTTTTGTGGAAACAGCCGGATTTTGAAAAAAATTATCCACAATAAAAACGCCTGTCAGTGATCCTAACAGGCGTGATGAAAATATTATTGACAAAAAAGTCAATAGATTAGTGATTTAACAGATATAAAACGGTTGCGGTGTAGTTGTCGACAAATTGCTGCACACTGCTTGAGTCGCTGAAGCCACCCATGTCGATTTGTTTATTGCCGTTGACAAAAAATGCCGGTACGCCTTTCACTTGGTATTGTTCCAGTGCGTTGATTTGCTTGTTGACTAGGCCGTTGACGGCAAAACTGTTGATGCCGTTATCAAACTGTTCGGCAGTGATGCCTTTGTCGATAAAAATTTTACGGATATCCGCCATAGAGCTGATACGGTTACTTTGTGCCGCTTCAAATAATGCATCTTCCACTAATTCAGTGCTGTTGGTTGCCATCGCAAATGCCCAAGCACGGGTCAATTCTTCGGATGCACGCCCCAAGAAGTTGACATGGTATTTCACAAAGTGAGTGCCTTGTGGCATTTTTGCTTGAATCGCTTGCGGAATTTTATATTCCATTTGGAAATTGGCACAGTGTGGGCAGTAGAACGAGAAAAATTCGATCACTTCTTTATCAACACTGGCAGGTTGCGTCACGGTGATGAATTGTTTGCCTTCCTGTGGGACAAAATCAGCAGCTTGTGCGATATTAATACTCAAAAGTGCGGTTAAAATAAATAAAAGTTTTTTCATAACTATCCTAATATCAGTTGTTTACTTAATGATGCCCCGCGCTTTTAAAAGTGCGGTTTTAAAATCGTCTTCATAGTCTTTTTTAATGCCCGGAATGGGCTCGTGTTTATCGCTGCCACGCATTTTCAGGTGATAGATAATCACTTCATCACTCAATTCGGCAATCGGTTTGTCGAATCCGGCTTCAGCAGCAATTTTCTGTAAAAATTGCAATAAGCTGAGATCCGGCTCTTGTGACCAGTGTGGTTGAATCAATTCCAACACTTCGTTAAGACGATGACATTTCATAACAGATCCTAATCAGTTTGTTTCGATTTTAATTTGTGCGATGATAGCAAAGAAAAGCATAATTGCAACCGTTTATAAACAAAGAACAACAGTCCGATAGTTTGGAGAAAGAGAGTTTAAATGGAACAACAAATCAGTGCAGTGATTTTGTGCGGCGGCTTGTCGCGGCGGATGCAAGGGGCAGATAAAGGCTTGCAGAAGCTACAGGGGAAACCGCTGTTTATGCACGTCAAAGCACGCTTGCAGCGGCAAGTACCGCAGATTTTAATTAATGCCAATCGCCATCAAGAAAGTTATCTAAAGTGCGGTCTGCCGGTGTTTATCGATGAGTTGGACGGTTTTTTAGGCCCGTTGAGTGGTATGTTGAGCGGGCTGAAGCAGAGCGCAGCACAATGGGTACTGTTTGTGCCGTGTGATACGCCATTTTTGCCGCTGGATTTAGCGGAGCGTCTGCTGCAAACTGTGCAGCAAACACAGGCGGATCTGGCTTATGCGAGCGACGGCGAACGGGAACACCCTACATTTGCTCTGCTGAATAAAAAATTGATCGAGCCATTGCAGCGTTACTTGTTAGCGGGCGGACGCAAAGTGCGCGATTTTATGCAACAACAACGCTATGCGGTGGCAGACTTTAGCGATCAGGCGCAGACATTTGCCAATATCAACTATCTGGCACAGTTGGCAGAAATCAACCATTGCCCAGAAACGGCAAAATCACCGTTGACGATGTTGGGGATCAGCGGTTATAGCGGCAGCGGCAAAACAACATTACTGGAAAAACTGTTACCGCACTTGCAACAAAAAGGGCTGCGCGTGGCGGTGATTAAACATACCCACCACGATCTGCATACTGACAAACCCGGCAAAGACAGTTGGCGCATGACCCAAGCCGGGGCTTCGCAGGTGGCTGTGACGTGCGATCAGCGTTGGGCGATGATGACGGAAACAGCAAGGGCGGTTTCGTTGGACTACTTAGCACGCCAGCTTGATCCGGATTTAAACGATTTGGTGCTGGTTGAAGGTTTCAAACACGAACCATTGCCGAAAATTTTGTTGCACCGTCAAGCCGTCGGCAAACCGTTTCCTGAAATAGATGAACAGGTATTGGCGGTCGCAACGGATTACCCCTGTCAGGATGGGGTTTGGCAGGCTGATATTCCCCGTTTGGATTTGAATGCCGTTGAGCAGATCGCTGATTTTATCGCGGCTTGGTTGCCAGCGCATGAGTAACAATTATTATGGCTTAGCTTGGGTGGCGTCGACCGCACTTTTTATGCAAACTCTCGATGCCACCATTTTGAACACTGCCTTGCCAAGTATTGCTGCCGATTTGCAGGAGTCGCCGCTGGAAATGCAATTGGCGGTGATCAGTTATGCGTTGACGGTGGCGTTGTTGATTCCGTTAAGCGGTTGGCTGGCGGATCGCTTCGGCACGTTGGTGGTGTTTCGTGCGGCGATTGTGGTGTTTACCCTCGGTTCGATTTGTTGCTCGTTTGCTGGCGATTTAAACAGTTTGGTGGCGTTTAGGGTGTTGCAAGGCGCAGGTGGTGCGCTGATGATGCCGGTTGCCCGTTTGTCAATTATCAAGAGTGTGCCACGTCATGAAGTGCTGTCGGTATGGAATATGATGGTGATGGCAGGGTTAATCGGACCGATTATGGGGCCGGTGCTTGGCGGCTGGTTGGTGACTTATGCCAGCTGGCATTGGATTTTCCTGATTAATATTCCGATCGGTGTCGTTGGATTTTTGCTGTGTGGGCGCTATATGCCGAATCTGACCGGTAAAATATTTCGTTTGGATTGGCTGGGTTTTTTGTTGTTTGGTGGCGCATTGGCAGGCGTGACCTTGGGGCTGGATATGATCGGCAGCCGCGCATTTTCGCTGCTGTCAGCAATCTTGATTTTGCTGCTGGGGTTTGGTTTGTTTGGTGGATATTACTATTATGCGTGCAAAGTGCCGCAGCCATTGTTGGGTTTCTCGTTGTTTCAATACCGCACTTTTAGTATTGGTACTCAAGTTAACTTAATTTTACGCTTGTGCGGCTCAGGTGCGCCGTTTTTATTGCCGTTGATGTTGCAAGTTGCGTATGGCTATCCGGCAGATGTGGCGGGCTGGATGTTGACCCCGATCGCCTTGAGTTCGATTCTGTGTAAGCCGTTGATTCGTAGCTGGTTAAATCGTTTTGGCTATAAAAAGACGTTGATTGCGGCAACGGTTCTACTGTGTGGCAGTATTGTTTGCTTTGGCTTAATGCAGCCAAGCTGGTCGCTGTGGTGGCTGTTACCGCCTTTGGTATTGTACGGTTGTACGATGTCACTGCTGTTTACTGCAACCAACACCTTGACTATCAGTGAGTTTTCCGAAGAAAACAATAGTGAAGGCAGCACTTTACTGAGTGTGACACAGCAGGTCGGGCTGGGGCTGGGAATCGCCTTTGCTGCGGTGGTGCTCAATATTTATCGTACCTTGCTGCCGCCCAATGCCGTGGCGCAGGCGTTCAGCTACACCTTTTTTACCGTGGCGACAATCGGGATTCTTCAAATTATCGTTTTGTTAAAACTACAAGCTCACGATGGCGAAAACATGAGCCGACGTGAGGGGTAAATTATTTTTAGCGCCTCGTAGGCATAATTAGATGATTTGGTTATAATCCAGATGATTTTGATCTTTGCAAGTTCACCACACCGTTGTATCTTGACGGAAATGTTATTTTTTATTAATCATTTTGGGGGCAATATGACATTACGCATTACTTTACGCAATACCCTTTCTGTGACCGCACTTTTGCTGGGACTGACCACCATGGCGCAAGCGGCTGACAAAGACACTTTTATCAACTGCACCAGCCGCGCGCCGACCGGCTTCAGCCCGGCTTTAGTGATGGATGGGATTTCGTATAACGCCAGTTCACAACAAGTGTATAACCGCTTGGTTGAATTTGTGCGTGGCAGCACCGACTTGGAGCCGGGTTTGGCGGAGCGCTGGGAGATCAGCGAAGATGGTTTGCAATATACTTTCCATCTGCGCAAAGGCGTAAAATTTCATTCCAATAAGGAATTTACTCCGAGCCGCAATTTCAATGCTGATGATGTGATTTTCTCATTCCAACGTCAACTGGATCCAAACCATCCTTATCATAATGTCTCCAATGGCACCTATCCGTATTTTAATTCAATGAATTTCCAAAAATTGTTGAAATCTGTTGAAAAAGTCGATGATTACACCGTGAAAATCACGCTGAATTATCCGGATTCGCCGTTTTTATCCAGTTTAGGCATGGATTTCATCTCGATCTATTCGCAAGAATACGCTGATAAAATGCTAGCGGCGGGCAAACCGGAAACAATTGACACCACCCCGATCGGCACCGGGCCGTTTGTGTTTGCCGGCTATCAGCTCGATCAAGCTGTGCGTTTCTTGGCAAATAAAGATTACTGGAAAGGCGAAGCGCCAATTAAGCGCCTGATTTTCAGCATCACACCGGATGCAACCGCACGCTATGCCAAATTGCAAACCGGGGCGTGCGATATGATGGATTTCCCGAACAGTGCCGATTTGGACAAAATGAAAACCGATCCGAAGATTCAACTGATGTCGCAGGAAGGCTTGAATGTCGCGTATATTGCGTTTAACACTGAAAAAGCACCGTTTGACAATGTAAAAGTGCGGCAGGCGTTAAATATGGCGGCGGATAAAGACACCATCATCAAAGTGGTGTATCAGGGCGCCGGCGTACCGGCAGTGAACCCATTGCCACCGACGATTTGGGGCTATAACACCGAAGTCAAAGATTATCCGTATGACTTGGAAAAAGCCAAGCAGTTGTTGGCAGAAGCCGGCTATCCGAATGGTTTTGAAACCCAGTTGTGGGTGCAGCCGGTGGTGCGTAATTCTAATCCGAATCCGCGTCGCTTAGCAGAAATCTTACAAAGTGACTGGGCGAAAATCGGCGTGAAAGCCGAGTTGGTCAGCTACGAGTGGGGCGATTACATTAAGCGTACCAAAGAAGGGTTGTTGACAGCCGGTATTTACGGTTGGTCGGGCGATAATGGTGATCCGGACAATTTCTTAACCCCGTTGTTGGGCTGTGACAGCGTTGGGCACAGCAACTATGCCCGTTGGTGTCACTCTGAGTTTAATGGCTTGATTAAGCAAGCAGCGACTTTATCGGATAAAACCCAACGTATTGGTTTATACGAACAGGCACAAGTGATCGCCAAAGAGCAAGCACCGTGGATTACGGTGGCACATTCGATTACGGTTACGCCATTGAGCCTGCGTGTACGCGATTACAAACAAAGTCCGTTTGGCTATAGCGCATTTTATGGCGTGAAACTAGCGGATTAATACCGCACTTTTCGTTGAGTGACGGCATTTCAAATCAAATAGTGGCAGGAAATCTTGCCACTATTTTTTTATCTTTTTTAAATATTATGCTAAAAAATTGATAAATCTCTAAGTTTTGATAAAAATAGTCAATTTATATCTTGTGAAATGGCGTAATTGGTGGTATTAACTATAAAGTCACTGTTGCTTTGGTGCTGTAAATAATGATAAACGGCTTATATTTTAATAACGTTAAATAACGGAGTGTAGGAATGAAACAATTGACTACTTTATCGCTGACGGCGATTGCTTTATCTGTCTCTGCTTTGTCTGTCTCTTTCTCGGCAGCCGCCGAAACCAAAACCTTGGTATATTGCTCGGAAGCGTCGCCAACCGCATTTAATCCGCAGTTAGTGACGGATGGAGCCTCGTTAGATGCTAGTGGGCAGGCGATGTTTAACCGCTTAACCGAGTTTGAACGGGGTAAGACCACGGTGCAGCCGTCATTAGCCGAAAAATGGGATGTTTCTGAAGACGGTAAAACCTATACATTTTATCTGCGTAAAGGGGTTAAATTCCAATCGAATAAACATTTTAAACCGAGCCGAGATTTTAATGCCGATGATGTGATTTTCTCGTTTGATCGCCAACTAAATCCGAATAATCCATATCATAAAGTCTCAAATTTGGGCTATGAATATTTTGTCGGAATGGATATGCCGAATATTCTTGATAAGCTTGAAAAAGTTGACGACTACACGGTTAAAATTTATTTAAAACAACCGAATGCTCCCTTTTTAGCTAACATTGCGATGGACTTTGCCGGTATTCTGTCTGCAGAATATGCTGAGAATATGTTGAAAGCAGGCACGCCGGAAAAAATCGATCAAGACCCTATCGGCACAGGTCCGTTTGAATTGGTCAATTACCAAAAAGATGCTACGATCCGCTATAAAGCCTTTGATCATTATTGGAAAGGGCGCTCAAAAATTGATCGCTTAGTGTTTGCGATTACGCCGGATGCGTCAGTGCGCTATGCCAAATTGCAAAAAGGCGAATGTCATATTATGCCATATCCAAATCCGGCTGATTTGGAAGCAATGAAGAAGGATAGCGCCATTAACTTAATGGAAGAAGCCGGTTTAAATGTCGGTTATCTGCACTTTAACGTACAGAAAGCGCCGTTCGACAATCACAAAGTGCGGCAGGCACTGAATTATGCGGTTAATAAAGATGCGATTATTGATGCCGTTTATTTGGGCGCAGCGACAAAAGCCAAAAACCCGATGCCGCCGACTATGTGGGGCTATAATGACGAAGTGGTAGATTATACTTATGATCCAGCCAAAGCTAAAGCGCTGTTGGCTGAAGCAGGTTTTGCAAACGGATTTGAAACCGAATTGTGGGCAATGCCGGTGTCTCGTCCGTACAATCCTAATGCTCGCCGCATGGCGGAATTAGTGCAGGCTGACTGGGCAGCGGTCGGTGTGAAAGCGAAGATTGTCAGCTATGAATGGGGTGAATATTTGCAGCGCATGAAAAAAGGCGATGATCCGAGCGGCATGATGGGCTGGACCGGTGATAACGGTGATCCGGATAATTTCTTGGGGACGTTGTTAAGCTGTGCTTCTGCGGAGCAAGGCTCCAACTATGCGAAATGGTGCTACAAGCCGTTTGACGATTTAATCAAACAAGCGGTGTTGGTCACTGACCAAGAAAAACGCAGCGAGTTGTATAAACAGGCACAAGTGATCTTCAAAGAGCAAGCACCGTGGATTACGATTGCTCACTCGACAACTTATCTGCCGGTTCGTAAAGAAGTCAAAAACTATGTGATCGATCCGTTCGGCTTACATAATTTTTATAACCTAGAATTAGAATAGTACTGTATTTGACCGCACTTTTATGGTAAAAGTGCGGTTTTTCTTTTTTCCGCTGCTATCAGTCGATGTTGCGCAGCAATATGGCGTAGTGGCAGTGTGGGATAGTCGTAACACATTTTGAGATAACCTCATGTTCCAGTTTATTTTAAAACGCATATTCATGGTGATTCCAACGTTTATTGGAATCACCTTGTTGACCTTTGCGTTAATTCATTTTATTCCCGGTGATCCGATTGAAATTCGGATGGGAGAGCGCGGGCTAAGTCCGGAAATGCATGCGCAAATGCTGAAGCAAATGGGCTTGGATTTGCCGCTTTATCAGCAATATTTTAATTATCTCGGCGATCTGGCAAAAGGCGATCTTGGCATCTCTTTTAAAAACAGCCAGCCGGTTGTCGAAGAGTTTTTAAATCTGTTTCCTGCTACGATTGAACTTACCACCATGGCAATTCTGTTTGCGGTGATTTTGGGTATTCCAATCGGTATTTTAGCCGCAGTCAAGCGGGGTTCATTTTTTGATCACAGCGTGATGGCAGTGTCATTGACCGGTTATTCGATGCCGATTTTTTGGTGGGGCTTGTTGCTGATGCTGGTGATGTCGGTGCAACTGGATCTGACGCCGGTATCCGGACGAATCGGCGCACAGTTTTGGATTGATGATGTCACTGGTTTTATGTTAATCGACAGTTGGCTTTCTGATGAGCCAGGTGCCTTTAAATCTGCCGTATCACACCTAATTTTGCCATCAATTGTGCTAGGTACAATTCCACTGGCGGTGATTTCTCGGATGACCCGTTCTTCAATGTTGGAAGTGCTGGGTGAAGATTATATTCGCACCGCTCGCGCCAAAGGGCTGTCGAAAATGCGGGTGATTGTGGTACATGCACTGCGTAATGCACTGATTCCGGTGGTGACCGTGGTTGGGTTGATTGTCGGGCAGATGCTGTCCGGTGCAATTCTGACGGAAACGATTTTTGCTTGGCCGGGCATCGGTAAATGGGTGATCGAGGCGATTCGTGCGCGCGATTATCCAGTTGTGCAGGGAGCGGTGTTGATTATCGCCACCATTATTATTCTGGTAAATCTGTTTGTTGATCTGCTTTACGGGATTTTAAATCCTCGTATTCGTCATCGTAAATAGTACTGTTGTACGACTGAATAGAGGAAATTATGTCAGAGACTGTTCAAATTCAAGCGATACCTGCACCAAAAGGACCGATTGCCGAGTTTTGGTCGCACTTCAGCCATAGTAAAGGGGCTGTTGTTGGGTTAAGTTATATTATTTTTATTTTTGCGGTTAGCCTGTTGGCGAATGTGGTGTCACCACATGATCCGATTGCACAGGCGCGTGATGCATTGTTGATGCCGCCAGCGTGGATGGAAGGCGGTAGCTGGAGTTACATTCTCGGCACCGATGATGTGGGGCGGGATATTTTGTCGCGTTTGATTTACGGCGCACGTTTGTCATTGTTTATTGGTTTACTGGTCGTGAGCCTGTCTTTTGTTTTCGGTGTGTTGTTAGGGTTGATCTCCGGTTATTTTGGTGGCTGGATCGATATCTTTATCATGCGTGTGATTGACATTATGCTGGCGCTACCGAGCTTGTTGTTAGCCATTGCGATTGTGGCGATTCTTGGACCTTCATTATTGAACGCCTCTTTTGCAATAGCTTTAGTGTCACTGCCGAGCTATGTGCGTTTGACCCGGGCTTCAGTGCTTAATGAGCTGAATCGTGATTACGTCACTGCCTCGCGTGTTGCTGGTGCCGGACCGATTCGCTTGATGCTGATTACTATTTTACCCAACTGTTTGGCGCCGTTAATAGTGCAGACTACGCTGGGTTTTTCCAATGCGATTTTGGATATGGCAGCGTTGGGCTTTTTGGGTATCGGCGCACAACCGCCTACTCCGGAATGGGGGGCGATGCTTGCTGAAGCGTTGCAGTTTGTGCAACGGGCGTGGTGGGTGGTCACTTTCCCCGGTTTGGCGATTTTGCTGACGGTGTTGGCATTCAATTTAATGGGTGACGGTTTGCGTGACGCCCTTGATCCGAAATTAAAACAATAAGGAGCTGATGAGAATGTCATTATTAGAAATTAATCAGCTTTCGGTGCATTTTGGTGATGAGAAAACCCCGTTTAAAGCGGTGGATCGGATCAGCTATCAAATCAAACAAGGCGAAGTGTTGGGCATTGTCGGGGAATCTGGTTCGGGGAAATCGGTCAGCTCGTTGGCGATTATGGGGCTGATCGATTTTCCGGGGCGAGTGCATGCAGAGAGTTTGAATTTTGACGGCAATGATTTGCAGGCGATCTCGGAAAATAAAAAACGTGAACTGGTTGGCGCCGAAGTAGCGATGATTTTTCAGGATCCGATGACCAGCTTAAACCCGGCATATAGTGTCGGCTTTCAGATTATGGAAGCCTTAAAAGTGCATGAGGGCGGTAGCCGCCAAAGCCGTCGCCAACGAACCATTGAGTTGTTAACTCAGGTCGGCATTCCGGATCCGGAATCGCGTTTGTCAGTATATCCGCACCAGTTGTCTGGCGGCATGAGCCAGCGGGTGATGATTGCAATGGCAATTGCCTGTCGTCCGAAACTGTTGATTGCTGACGAACCGACGACCGCACTTGATGTAACTATTCAGGCGCAAATTATTGATCTGCTGCTGGAGTTGCAGAAAAAGCAGAATATGGCGTTGATTCTGATTACTCATGATCTGGCATTGGTGGCGGAAGCTGCTGAGCGGATTTTGGTGATGTACGCCGGGCAAGTGGTGGAAGAAGGACGGGCAGTCGATATTTTCGCCACTCCGAAACACCCTTATACTCAAGCGCTTTTGCGATCATTGCCGGAGTTTGCTGTTGGTAAATCCCGCTTGCATTCGTTGCCGGGGGTGGTGCCGGGCAAATATGATCGCCCAACTGGCTGTTTGCTGAATCCACGTTGTCCTTATGCAACCGAGGAATGCCGACTTGAAGAACCGCACTTGCATCAATTAGCTAATCGGCAGGTGAAATGCCACACACCATTAAACGCCCAAGGAGAGCCGGTTCATGTCTGAACATACGTTATTAAAGGGAGTTGATCTCAAGAAATATTATCCAGTGAAAAAAGGATTATTTTCTAAAACCCAACAAGTGAAAGCATTGGACGGCGTTTCGTTTAATTTGGAAAGAGGCAAAACGCTGGCAGTGGTGGGCGAATCCGGTTGTGGAAAATCCACATTGGCGCGGCTATTAACCATGATTGAGGAGCCGACCAACGGAGAGTTGTATTATAACGGACAAAATTTTTTGCTGGATGATAATGAAATCAAAAAATTGCGTCGTCAAAAAATTCAAATTGTGTTTCAAAATCCGTATGCGTCACTCAACCCGCGTAAAAAAGTCGGCACAATTTTGGAAGAGCCGCTGCTGATTAACACCGATTTAACCGCGGAACAGCGCAAAGCCAAGGTTTTGGAGATTATGGCGCAAGTTGGGCTGCGTACTGAATTTTATGATCGTTATCCGCATATGTTTTCTGGCGGACAACGGCAACGGATTGCGATTGCGCGCGGTTTAGTTCTGAATCCGGATATTGTGGTGGCAGATGAACCGGTCTCGGCGTTGGATGTGTCGGTGCGGGCGCAAGTGCTGAATTTGATGATGGATCTGCAAAATCAACTGGGGCTTTCGTACATCTTTATTTCACATGATTTATCCGTGGTAGAGCATATTGCTGACGAGGTGATCGTGATGTATTTGGGGCGCTGTGTGGAGCAGGGTACCACCGAACAGATTTTCAGCAATCCGCGCCATCCTTACACGCAAGCTTTGCTGTCAGCAACACCACGTCTGTCCCCAGAAAAACGGCGCGAACGGATTAAATTAAGTGGTGAATTGCCAAGCCCGCTCAAGCCGCCGCAAGGTTGTGCCTTCAGTGGGCGCTGCCGCTTGGCAGAACCTCGCTGTTTTCAAGCGAAACCTACGCTGCGTGAGTATCCAGACGGCAGTAAAATAGCCTGCTTCTTGGTGGAATAACCCTTATTGCGTTTGACCAGAACCGCACTTTTCTCATAAAGAAAGTGCGGTTTTGTTTTTACTAAAAAAATGATGATATTTTTATATGAAATTTAGTATTTTACGGATTACATTATTTTTTTCTCTATTAAAATGCGGTAAAGGTTGTTTTTTTTCTAAATTTCGTTGTATGATGGCGAAAAATTTGTACCAGAAAAAATAAACATAAAAATGGAGTAGCAACTATGTGTGGGTTTGTATTCGCCTCTGAGCAACAAATGTCAACGACAGATTTTAAGCGTGGTTATGATAAAATTTTTCACCGTGGGCCGGATAATCAAAGTTTAACCGGCGAAGAGAGTGGTTTATGGGGCTTCCACCGTCTGTCCATTATGGATCTTTCCAACAATGGCAATCAGCCGTTCAAACATAACGGTTATGAGCTGATCTGTAACGGCGAAGTGTATAATTTTGAAGCATTGCGAGAATTGCTAAAAGACCAATTTGAGTTTCAATCCGATAGTGATTGCGAGGTGCTGATTCCACTGTATGAACGCGTCGGTTTTGAAGTGATGGTCAAAATGCTGGATGCTGAATTTGCATTGGTTTTATTCGATAAACAGCATGACCAAGTGATGGCGGCGCGCGATCCAATTGGCATCCGGCCGATGTTTTACGGCTATGATAAACAAAGTGGTAAAATCGCATTTGCCTCAGAAGCTAAAGCGCTGGTTGAATTTTGCCGTGAAGTGCAACCTTTCCCAGCGGGACATTACTATAAAGACGGTAAGTTTACACAATACAATGATATTGCCGATCCCAAAATGGTGTATGACCACGATATCCCGACAATTGCCAAAAATCTGCGCGAAAAATTGGAAAGTGCGGTGATCAAACGTTTACATGCAGATGCGCCATTGGGTTTTTTGCTGAGTGGCGGCTTAGATTCCTCGCTAGTGTGTGCGATTGCGCAAAAAAACCTGAAGAAACCGATTAAAACTTTTGCGGTGGGTATGGAAACCGACCCGATTGATCTGAAATATGCCAAAGAAGTGGCAGATTTTCTGGGCACCGATCATACCGAAGTGATTATGACCAAAGATGATGTGCTAGGTTGTTTGGAAAAGGTGATTTGGCATTTAGAGACTTGGGATATCACCACCATTCGTGCCAGCATCGGTATGTATTTGGTGTGTAAATATATTCGTGAAAACACCAATTTGAAAGTACTGTTGACTGGTGAAGTCAGCGATGAAATTTTTGGTTATAAATATACTGATTTTGCCCCCAACGCTGAAGCCTTCCAACAAGAAGCACAAAAACGGATCCGTGAATTGTATATGTATGATGTGCTGCGTGCTGATCGTTGTTTAGCTGCGAATTCGCTCGAAGCACGGGTGCCGTTCGGTGATCTGGATTTTGTCGACTATGCGATGAGTATCAACCCTGAGAAGAAAATGAATGTGTACGGCAAAGGCAAATATTTGTTACGCCATGCTTTTGAAGGGTTGAACTATCTGCCAGACAGCATTTTAATGCGCGAAAAAGCCGCATTCAGCGATGCGGTTGGGCATTCTATGGTGGATTACCTGAAAGCTTATGCCGAAGAAAAATATACAGCGCAAGATGTGTTAGCGGCAAAAAACAAATACCCGCATGGAACACCATTTACCAAAGAATCCTTATTGTATCGAGATATTTTTGAAAAATTCTATCCTGGCAATGCCAGCTGGATCAAAGACTTCTGGATGCCAAACAAAACATGGCAAGGCTGCAACGTCAACGACCCAAGCGCCCGTGTGTTGGGTAACTATGGGGATAGTGGTAAGTAGTTCTTTATTCTCTGGTTTTTAATAGTAACCGTACTTTGCTTATTAATACTTAAAAAGTAAAGTGCGGTTTTTTTATAAAATAGAGAATATTCAGATTCTTAGTTATATGATATTATTTTATTATTGGAGAATACGCTAAGGAAAATTAAAATGAATAAAGATCCTGTTCAAATGGTGTGGATTGGAGACTCCATAAGCCGATTAGAGTATCTTTGTATGCAGTCGTTTATTGCTAATGGACATTCTGTTCATTTATATGCATATAGTCAGATTGCGGGATTACCCAAAGATGTTTTATGCTTTGACGCTAATGAGGTTGTTCCTAAAGAACAGATTTTTTTACACAAAGGATCTTATGCTGCGTTTGCCGATCTTTTTCGTTGGAAATTATTGGCAGTAAAAGGAGGCTGCTACTGTGATACAGACATGCTTTGTATTCATCCGTTTGAATTTAAAGAAGAAGCTATTGTTGGTAAACAGTCGAATAATTCATTTAATTGTGCATTTTTAAAATTTCCTCCTCAGCATCCGATCGTACTAGAAATGTTAGACTGTGCATTAAATCCTAATAAAATAAAGCCTTATGATACAAGAAGAATAAAAAGGAAAAAAATTTTTAAGAAGTTAATAAATAATAGTGAGCAAGTTGGATGGGGCGAGACGGCTGGACCACCGGCACTAACTCGCGTTATTAATTATCTTGGTACACAAAAAGATTGTATTATAAAAGATTTTACTTTTTTTTATCCTATAGATTGCAGTAATTTCGATGCACTTTTTGATGAAACGTTAGTTGATGAGCCTCTCTATAAGAATACTACTATGGTGCATTTATGGAATGAAATGTTACGTAGAGGAAATATAGATAAAAATAAACCATTTAATCCAGATTCATTTGTAGGCCGATATTTTTCTTTATATTGTTCTGAATATGATGCTTTATAGAAGATAATTTTATGTTTTCTTTGAAAAATATAGTTGAAAGAAAAATAACTGAACATGTAATGTTCATTTCTACATTGGGCTATACACTGTTCAAAGTTGCTGATCGTAATATAGGTGATGTATTTTTAACATTATTAGTCCTTGGTTTTATTATAGGGCTTATTTCTAACTGGAAGATTCTAATACAAGATAAAATTCTTTGGCTTTTTTTGTTATCCTTGCTGTCACAAATATTATCTTGGTTTCATGGGATATATTTTACTCCGTACACTCCTTCATTTTTTTCATTAAGCCCTTTAGCTAATCTATTTTATTTCTTCATATTGGCTTATTGGTTGAAAGGAAATACTTATTATATATTTTCTACCCTAACTGCGTATTGTTTGGGTGTTATATTAGCTTGTATTCTACATTCAAATGCACCTGTAGATGAATTTTTATTAGGATTAACAGGGCAACGTGTTGATTTTGGCATTACTAATGCTAATCATACTGCAGCACTGGCGGGCGGTGCAATATTAGCCTCAAGTTTTATAATATATTTTTTTATAAAAGAGTTTAGAGTTCATTTACGTACTTGGTATGGAATTGGTTATATCTCTTTTCTGATTATTATATCTATTATAAATTTATTATTGGTTTATATGACATTCTCTAGATCAACATGGTTAGCATTATGTTGTGTCTTTATGTTGTCGATATTTTATGTGTTTTTTAGAAGTATTTCATTTAATATGAGATCTTTTATTAAAGTCATGGGTGTATTACTTAGTAGTGTCTTACTAATATATAGTTTATTACAAGTACCTCAAATCAATTCTAGGATTTTTGAAGAGCATGAGGTTATTGCTGGAATTTTAGAAAAGGAACCTGATGAAATTGCCAGTTCTAGTGTTGGTTTACGGGTGAAATTTTGGTATTCCTCTTTTGATTGGATAAAGGAATATCCTATACTAGGTTTGGGAGATAGAAATGCAAGAGCGTTTGTGATACAAAAATCACCCTATCTGACACAAGTGGTAAAAGATGAATTTCAACATTTACATAATGGATATATTGAGATATTGATTTCTTATGGATTACTTGGGTTATTTGTTGTTCTAGGAATTTTCTTTATGGTTTTTAAAAATGTATTTATGCTGAAAAGCATATATAGAAATTATATTATTTGGGGTACAACAGCTTTTATTTTATACTACTTTGTTATTAATATATTTGAATCTTTTTTCATGTTTAAAACAGGAGAGTATATACAAACTATTTTTTTAGGTTGTATATATAGTTTATATTTGAGTCAGACATTAAATAATAAGAAAGATAAATGACGAAACTAAATTCTGTATTTTAAATTATATATAAAACGACATATATTATCCTTTGTGGAGTAGTATTCTCTTTTTAGCTTAGATAAAATATTTAATGCAGATTTTGATCTACCTTCTTGAGTGATAATTGATTCTAGTTCAGCATCAATAATACAGGGAGGATATACTGAAAAATTTTCTACTTTATTCTCGTAGAAGCGTGACATTTGATCGTCTACAGGATAAATAATTTCATTAAAATAATTAATAAACTTCTGAGCGGTTTCAGGTGTTATTAAATAACCTGTAGTACAAATAAATTCACGAAAATATTTTGCAACAGTAAAATGTTGTGTTTTTGCAATAGTGATATATTTACTTGAACGATGGTTTTTATGAAGCCAGAGAAACTGATATTTTTCAGCCAAGTCATTGGCTTCCTGTAAAAAATATACAAAGTTATCTAATAAGTTTGCATCATCTTCTAATACGATAATTGGTATGCCATCATTTAGGCACTGCTGCCAAACTAGATAGTGGCTAGCAAAGCAACCTAGTTCAGATAGAGATAAATGACGACCTTTACGAGTAAAATGCTTCTCAGCATTATATTTTTTAAATAACGGATGGTTTGGTTCTTTTGTACCGTGAACAGCGGGGAAATATTCAATATTTAATTTTAACTCAGGATGTTTTTTTACTAATAATTTAAATTGTTGATCCATATGTTCTTTACGATCAACAGAAGTTTTTAAATTAATAACATAAATTTTAGGGATCATATTATTACCTGACTAAGACATTACTAGAATTTTGGCTAACAGTTTTACTGCTAGCCAAATAAACTGGTAATGAAACTAAATATCCAAATTCGCCTGTAACGCATTGCTTTCGATAAAGTCGCGGCGTGGTTCGACTTCATCACCCATCAGGGTGGTGAACAGTTGATCTGCAGCGACGGCATCTTTAATGGTGACTTGCAGCATATGACGGGCGTTTGGATCCATGGTGGTTTCCCAAAGCTGTTCAGGGTTCATTTCTCCAAGCCCTTTATAGCGTTGAATCCCTAAGCCGCGGCGTGATTCTTTGACTAACCAGTCAACCGCTTGCTCGAAAGAGCTGATTTCCAGTTGGCGTTCGCCACGTACCACATAGGCGCCTGCTTCGATTAGGTTGCGTAACTGTTCGCCTAATTTGACGATGCGTTGATATTCCGATCCTTCGGCAAAGTCGAAATCCAGATGATAGTTGTTGTCGATGCCATGGGTGCGCACGGTCAGCACCACTTCGTCCAGATGCCGTTCTTGGTTATAAACCGTGCGGATAGCGTAGTGGTTGCCACCGATATCTTTGTTTTTCAGATTTGCTAACAACTGCTGCGACCAGTTCTCCAACTCGGTTTTGTTTTTCATCAACTCAACGCTTAATGTTGGGGCGTAGATCAACTCTTGCAAAAGTGCGGCTGGGTAATGGCGCACCAAACGGGTAATCATCTTATTGACGTTGTTATATTCACCGATCAACTTTTCCAACGGCAAGCCGCTCATTGCCGGTGCAGTGCCGGAAACATGCAATCCGGCGCCGTCTAATGCAATCGCAAGCTCATATTGGGTCATCGCCTCATCGTCTTTAATATATTGTTCTTGTTTGCCTTTTTTGACTTTATACAGCGGCGGCTGAGCAATATAGACATAGCCTTTTTCAATCAATTCCGGCATTTGGCGATAGAAGAATGTCAGCAACAGGGTGCGGATATGCGCACCGTCCACGTCGGCATCGGTCATAATGATGATTTTGTGATAGCGCAATTTTTCCGGATTATATTCGTCACGCCCGATACCACAACCCAGTGCAGTAATCAGTGTGGCCACCTCTTGCGAAGAGAGCATTTTGTCAAAACGGGCTTTTTCAACGTTCAGGATTTTTCCTTTCAACGGCAAAATCGCTTGGTTTTTACGGTTGCGCCCCTGTTTTGCCGAGCCGCCGGCAGAGTCTCCTTCCACGATATACAGTTCGGACAGTGCGGGGTCACGTTCTTGGCAATCAGCTAACTTACCTGGCAAACCGCCTAGATCCAATGCGCCTTTGCGACGGGTCATTTCGCGCGCTTTGCGGGCGGCTTCACGTGCACGTGCGGCATCAATAATTTTGCCGACAATAATTTTGGCATCGGTTGGATTTTCTAATAGATATTCCTGCAAACGCTCGCCCATTGCTGACTCAACCGCACTTTTTACTTCGGAAGAGACCAATTTGTCTTTGGTTTGTGAGGAAAACTTCGGATCCGGCACTTTAACCGAGATAATCGCTACCAATCCTTCACGGGCATCGTCACCGGAAGTATTGATTTTGGATTTTTTATTGTAGCCCTCATTTTCCATATAGTTGTTTAGGGTACGGGTCAGCGCACCACGAAAGCCTGCCAAATGCGTGCCGCCGTCACGTTGCGGAATATTATTGGTGAAGCAGTACAGATTCTCCTGAAAACCATCGTTCCATTGCAGTGCGACTTCAACGCCGATATTGTCTTTTTCGGTGGAAAAATAGAACGGTTGCTGGTGAATCGGGGTTTTGTTTTTATTCAAATGCTCAACGAAAGCACGGATGCCGCCTTCATATTTGAAGTGATCTTGCTTATCGCTGCGTTTATCGATCAATTTAATCGAGACGCCGGAATTTAAAAACGACAGTTCGCGCAGTCGTTTTGCCAGAATTTCATACTGGAATTCGATATTGGTGAAAATCGTCGGGCTTGGCCAGAAACGTACTGCCGTACCGGTTTGTTCAGTTTCGCCAATCACGCTTAACGGCGCTTGCGGCACGCCCAAATGGTAGGTTTGTTCGTGCACTTTGCCTTCGCGGCGAATGGTCAGTAATAGTTTGTCAGACAGGGCATTCACCACTGATACACCAACACCGTGCAAACCACCGGACACTTTGTAGGAGTTATCATCGAACTTTCCGCCGGCATGTAATACGGTCATGATCACTTCAGCGGCAGAAACGCCTTCTTCCGGGTGGATACCGACCGGAATACCACGTCCGTCGTCTTGCACCGAAACGGAGTTGTCGGTGTGTATGGTGATGATGATATCTTGGCAGTAACCGGCAAGCGCTTCGTCAATCGAGTTGTCAACCACTTCAAATACCATGTGGTGCAAACCGCTGCCGTCGTCGGTGTCACCGATATACATTCCTGGGCGTTTTCTTACCGCATCCAATCCTTTTAAGACTTTGATACTGGACGAATCATAGGCATTTGCTGCTGTGTTGTTAGGCATATCTGAAGACATAATTTCTCTCAGTTTTTATTCAAAAAATTTGTAGAATTATAACAGATTTCGGTTGTATTTTGTGTTTTTTCTTTTATTCATTCGTTATCTCTTTTTCGCCCGAATGCTGACTATACTTTGACTTTGTTTTTATTGGTCAGTTGAAATTTAGCTATCGGGTTT
>VDHG01000010.1 GCA_006228005.1 Testudinibacter crocodili | reverse complement strand
CAGCGCATGGCGTAATTTAAAACACGGCAGTGCAACAATGGACACATTGGTGGCACTTGGCACGGGTGTAGCATGGCTGTTTTCGATGGCGATTGTGCTGTTTCCGCACTTTTTCCCAGAAAATGCCCGTCACTTGTATTTTGAAGCCGGTATGATGATTATCGGGTTGGTAAACTTAGGCAAAATGCTGGAAACCAGAGCCAAGCAGCGTTCTTCTAATGCGTTGGAAAAATTACTGGATCTGATGCCTGCCAGTGTTACAGTGATCGAAGCCGGGCAAGAAAAACAGTTGCCGTTGCAACAGGTAAAGTGCGGTATGCTGTTGAGCCTAAAAACGGGCGATCGTGCCGCAGTTGACGGTGTGGTGGTGCAAGGCGAAGGCTGGTTGGATGAATCGATGTTGAGCGGAGAGCCGTTAGCAGTCAGCAAAAAAATTGGCGATTCGATCCGAGCCGGTACTATTGTCGATAATGGCAGTTTGCGAATTGAAGCGACACAAGTCGGTGAACAGACTGTGCTTGCCAATATCATTAAATTAGTGCGACAGGCGCAGGGCAGTAAACCCAAAATTGCGATGCTAGTGGATAAAGTTGCAGCGATATTTGTGCCGATTGTGGTAGTAATTGCGATTTTAGCAGCGATCATTTGGGCGTTATTTGGTCCGGAACCTAAACTGGCGCATGCTTTGGTGGTGTTGACCACCGTGTTGATTATTGCTTGTCCTTGTGCGTTAGGGCTGGCGACACCAATGTCGGTGATTGCCTCCGTATCGCGGGCGGCGGAATTAGGCATTTTGGTGCGTGACGCCGATGCGTTGCAAAAAGCCGCTAATGTCAATGTAGTGGTGTTTGATAAAACCGGCACGCTAACTGAAGGCAAACCGAAGCTGACCGCACTTTATCCGGCAGTAGGGCAACAACAGCAAGATCTACTTTATTACGCTGCCAGTTTGGAACAACAGGCAAATCATCCGCTCGCCAAAGCGCTATTAGAGTCGCCGCAAATTGACGTGGCGAATCTTGCTGAGGTTAGTGACTTTATTACACATAAAGGCATGGGCGTTTCCGCCAAAATTGCTGACCAAAAGTTCTATTTAGGCAATGAAAAATTGTTGGCACAGCAAAATATAGCGATACCATCAGGGCTACAAAGCCAAGCGGAGCAGGAGAGTCGAGCAGGCGGCACGGTGATCTATCTGGCAAATGGAGATACTTTTATTGGTTTTATCGTGGTGAAAGATCAATTGCGCCAAGAGAGTCAAAGTGCGGTGCAGACACTGCACAAGAACGGTTACCGCACCATTATGTTGACCGGCGATCAGATACAGACAGCAACTGCAGTTGCTGAACAACTGGGGATTGATCAGATGATCGCCGGGGTCTTGCCGCAAGGTAAAGCAGAGGCAATCCAAACCTTACAGCGGCAAGGGTACAAAGTGGCAATGGTCGGTGACGGTATCAATGACGCACCGGCACTGGCACAAGCCGATGTCAGCATTGCCATCGCCAGTGGTAGCGACATTGCGATTGAAACCGCAGATTTAACCTTGATGCGGCACAGTATCGATGCAGTTTCTGATGTACTGGCACTATCGCAAGCCGGAATGCGCAATATCAAACAAAATCTGTTAGGGGCGTTTATCTATAACAGTTTAGGCATTCCGATTGCCGCTGGGTTGCTATATCCCTTGTTCGGGATTCTGCTCAATCCGGTATTTGCTGGTGTGGCAATGGCACTGTCGTCGATTACAGTTGTGGCCAATGCCAACCGTTTATTGCGTTTCAAGCCGGTTGCGCACCCCGTCCAGAAATAGTGCGGTAATACGCGGGTCTGCGCTTAACTCCGGATGGAAAGCGCAGACCAGCAAATTATCTTGCCGTGCCAATACTGGGCTGCCGTCGATCTCTGCCAATATTTGCACGTTATCCGACAACAGTTTACTGATGTAAGGCGCACGAATAAAAACTGCTGGGAATGGGGTGGATAATCCGTTGACGTAAAGTGCGGTTTGGAAGCTCTGTTTTTGTCGCCCAAAGGCATTCCGCCGCACTTGAATATCCATCAATGCCAAATGAGCCGACTCACCGCCCTCAATCGTTTTAGCCAAGAGGATCATACCGGCACAAGTACCAAACAGCGGTTTTCCTTCGGCAGCAAATTGGCGGATAGCCTCAATAAAACCGTAGTGTCGCATCAACTTACCGATTGCCGTGCTCTCACCACCGGGTAAGATCAAACCATCAAGCTGCTCCAATTGTGCAACATGCTTCACTGCAAGCGCAGTTGCGCCCAAAGCAGTTAGTTGCGCCATATGTTCACTAACGGCACCTTGCAGCGCCAAAACGCCGATACGACATCCGCTGTAATCTGTCATTACCAACCTCGCTCTTGCATTCTTTCCGTCGGTAACAATTTAGCAATATCCATCCCCTTCATCGCACTGCCCAGCTCTTCGGATAAGCGGGCAATGCGATCATAATCTTGATAATGGGTTGTCGCTTGCACAATTGCCTGCGCAAATTTTTCCGGATTTTCTGATTTAAAAATACCGGAGCCGACAAAAACACCATCAGCACCCAGCTCCATCATCAATGCGGCATCAGCTGGCGTAGCAACACCGCCTGCAGCAAAATTAACCACCGGTAATTTACCTAGCTGTTTAATTTGTAATAACAGTTCAAACGGCGCGCCTAACAGTTTGGCTTCGGTCATCAGCTCGTCATGATTCATCGCTACGACTTTGCGCAGTTGTGCATTAACTTTTCGCATATGCCGCACCGCTTCCACAATATTGCCGGTGCCCGGTTCGCCTTTGGTGCGCAGCATCGCAGCCCCTTCACCAATCCGACGTAATGCTTCGCCCAAATCACGGCAACCACAAACAAACGGCACGGTATAGTCACTTTTCAGCAAATGAAACTCTTCATCCGCTGGGGTCAGCACCTCACTTTCATCAATATAATCAACGCCCATCGCTTCCAAAACACGTGCTTCGGTGATATGACCAATGCGGGCTTTAGCCATCACGGGAATGGAAACTGCATTCATCACCTCTTTCACGATTTTGGGATTTGCCATTCGAGCCACGCCACCTGCTGCCCGAATATCGGACGGCACTCGCTCCAATGCCATCACAGCAACCGCACCGGCCGCCTCGGCAATACGGGCTTGCTCCGCATTGACTACATCCATGATCACACCGCCTTTTTGCATTTGCGCCATGCCACGTTTCACTACATCACTGCCTAATACTTTATTCATTTTGAAATTTCTCCTGTTTATATAAAAACGATTCGTCAGCCAAACGCTAACTATTTTCTGCAATTAAGATATGATTAAAAGTATCAGTTTTGTTAATATTGATGAGGTCAGTTTCAACATTTAAAATAACTATAAAAACAACCATAAGAAGAATAATGATGCCAACATTACAGCAGAACGCATTTCAACATATGGCTTTTGCATTGAATAAAGCGGAAAAAGAGCCTTTATATTCGCAACTATATCAACAAATTAAACAGCAAATCAGTTGTGGACACTTGGTGTATGGTGAAAAATTACCGTCAAAACGCAAAATTGCCGATTATTTGAATATCAGTCAAAACACGGTCGAAAATGCCTATGGTCAGCTTTTAGCCGAGGGCTATATTGAAGCCAAAGCGCGCTGTGGTTTTTTTGTCAGCTTTCGAGCTGAGCAGTTTGCGTTGAGCAATCGAGCAACTCAGCCTCAAACAGCAAGCAAAGCCTCGCAGCACTTCCGCTATGATTTTAATCCAGATCAGGTGGATATGACGCACTTTCCTTTTGCACGCATGAAGAAACAAGTCAAGAAACTCTGGGATCAAGCCAGCCGAATTCTGTCCAGCCAAAGTGAAAAACAGGGCGAAATCGTTTTACGCGAGCAGATCCGCGACTATCTTTATGCTTCCAGAGGGGTAAGTTGTAGCATTGACCAGATTATTATCGGTGCTGGTGTAGAAACCTGTATCAGCCAACTTATTTTGTTGTTCGATCACCTTTATCCCAAGCAAAGTGTAAACTATGCAATGGAGCAATATGGCTATCCGATGGTGGCGCAATTGCTGCGGGTGTTTAATAAAAATCTGATACGGTTGCCACTGACTGATGAGAACCTCAAAGTGGATTTTCAACGCTTACTACAAAGTACGGTCAATGTTTTTTATGTGACGCCGTCACATCAATATCCCTATGGTTCGGTGTTATCCATCAACGAACGTTTGCAATTGTTACAATGGGCGAACCAGCAAGCTGATCGCTATATTATTGAAGATGATTACGACAGTGAGTTTCGTTATAAAGGCAAACCGATTCCGGCTTTGCAGCAGTTGGATAACCTTATGGCAGAACAGGGCAAAGTGATCTATTTGGGGTCGTTTTCCAAATTATTAATGCCATCGTTGCGAATGACATTTATGGTGCTGCCACAGCAACTATTGCCGATTTATAACCGCACTTGCGGTTTGTTCAACTCTACCGTGCCGCGCTTAAACCAATATTTGATCGCCCAATTTATGCAATCCGGTGAGTTTGAGAAACATATTCATCGAATGCGAACGCATTATCGCAAAAAAATGGAACTGCTGTGTCAGCTATTGCAGCCCTATACCGATTATATCCGTTATTATGGCGAACAGTCTGGGTTTTATCTACTATTAGATTTATATACCGAAACCCGTTCGCTTGCACAATTACAGACTTTGGCTGCCAACGTGGGTATCAAGCTATATCCGCTGCCCGATAGCGATAAAAAATACTTTTCGTTAGGTTTTGGTAATTTAAGTCAGCAGCAACTGCAACAAGCTATTCCTTTGTTAATGCACACATGGGGCTACGCTGATGTTTAGCTAGCCAGTTTCAGTAACTCTTTAGCATTTGCCAACGTAGTACTGGTCACCTCACTGCCGCTAAGCAAGCGAGAAAGAGCATAAACCCGCTCTTTGTTATCAAGTGCGGTCATTTCGGTTATTGTTGTGCCGTCTTGGGTCGATTTTTGTACGCTGAAATGTTGGTGTCCGTAAGCCGCAACTTGTGGTAAATGGGTGACACACAAAATTTGGCATTTTTGTGCCAGCTGACGCATCAGTTTACCGACAACGGTGGCGGTTGCGCCGCTGATGCCGACATCAACTTCATCGAAAACGAGAGTAGGGGTCGCCAATTTATCAGCAGTCAGCACCTGAATCGCTAATGCAATGCGTGAAAGTTCGCCGCCAGAGGCAATTTTGACTAACGGTTGCGATAACTGTCCCAAGTTACTGCGCAACATAAACACAATTTCATCAGCACCTAGTGTGCTAATATTATCCGAATTATGCTTAACCATCACTTCGAATTCAGCATTTTCCATTGCCAATTGTTTGATTAATGCGGTAATTTGTTCAGATAGTTTTTGTGCGCCCTGTAAACGTGATTGGTGTAGCATTTGGCTAATCTGAGTTAACTTCGATACCGCACTTTCAAGCTGTTGTTGCAGTTGTTGCTCTTCAGCACTGATGTCCGTCAAATTTGCCAATTGCTGTTTTAACTCAGCATGATGCTGGTGTAATTGTTCGGGGCTGATATGGTGTTTTTTGGCTAATTGTAATGCAGTACCTAACCGTTGTTCCACTTCTGCTAACAAATAGGGATCCTGTTCGATTTCTGAAGTCAGGGTTTGTAACTCAGAAGAGGCTTCCTGCACTTGGATCAGTGCATCTTGCAGCAGGCTTGCCACATTATGATATTGTCCATTCAATTGTGATAACTCCTCACAGTAGCGCTCTGCTTTATTTAACATCGCTTCAATATTAACAGCTTCATTTTCGCTGAGCAGCATACCGATTGACTGTGATAATTGGGTAATCTGTTCTGCATTTGCCAGGCAACGCTGTTGTTGTTCTAACTGTAAGTATTCATCCGGTTGTAAATTAAATTCATTCAGTTCTTCCACTTGATATTGCAGGAGTTGTTTTTTGGCTTCGTTTTCTGCTAATTGCTGTTGAAATTGTTTCAGCTGCTGTTTTGTTTGTTTCCAATGCTGATAGGCTTGTGCCATCTGCTGCAACAGTGCTTGGTTATGGCAAAACTGATCTAGCAGTAGCAATTGCTCTTCACTTTTTAATAAACGCTGTGAACTGTGTTGTCCGTTGATTTGAATCAGTAATGCTCCCAATTCACGCAGTTGTGCTGCTGGAACCGGACAGTTGTTGATAAACGCTTTGGAGCGACCATCATTGCGGATCACCCGACGCAACGTACAACATCTCGGTGTATCCATATCTTCCAGTTCATGTTGTTGTAGCCATACTAAAGCAGCGGAGTTATTACTGAGCTGAAAGGTGGCTCTGATTTCGCCACGTTCTTGTCCATGGCGGATCATACTGCTCTCAACCCGATCCCCCAAGCACAATCCTAGCGCATCCATTGCAATCGATTTTCCAGCACCGGTTTCACCGGTGATCACACTCATTCCGGCTTGCAGCGCCAAATCGAGCTGATTAACGATAGCAAAATTATTAATATTTAGATGGGTCAACATAACAAGCCTCAGACTTCGAAATAATACTGGTTATTCATACAGTAAATATAATACTGTTTTTTTATACAGTAAAGTGCTTTTTTATGTTATTTGAAAAAACCACACTTGAAAGGGGGAGGCTGGTTAACACTAATAATAAAAAATCCCGCCACTTTGGTGACGAGATCTGATGGAATGGTACCGCACTTTAATTAGAGTTTAATCAAAGTGCGGTTAGGCAGTTACTGCTGTGTTGCTTGAATAGCGGTCAAGGCAATGGTGTAAACAATGTCATCAACCAACGCACCACGTGACAGATCGTTGACCGGTTTACGCATGCCTTGCAGCATCGGTCCGATGGAGACTAAATCGGCAGAGCGTTGTACTGCTTTGTAGGTGGTATTCCCGGTGTTCAAATCCGGGAAGATAAACACAGTGGCTTTACCGGCAACCGGTGAGTTCGGGGCTTTGGAGCGTGCCACATCTTCCATCACCGCCGCATCATATTGTAACGGACCATCGATAATTAAATCAGGACGTTTTTCTTGCGCCAAGCGGGTGGCTTCACGCACTTTGTCCACATCAGAACCTTGGCCGGAAGACCCGGTAGAGTAGGAGATCATCGCCACTTTCGGTGCAATGCCAAAGGCTTTGGCAGAATCAGCGGATTGAATCGCAATTTCAGCCAATTGTTCTGCGGTTGGATCTGGATTGACCGCACAGTCACCATAAACCAAGACTTGATCCGGTAGTAACATGAAGAAAATTGAAGATACAATCGAGTTGCCCGGTGCGGTTTTAATAATCTGCATTGGCGGACGAATGGTGTTTGCTGTGGTGTGAACCGCACCAGAAACCAAGCCGTCAACTTCGCCAGACTCCAACATCATCGTCCCCAGCACCACGTTATCTTGTAACTGTTCTTCGGCAACCACTTCGGTCATGCCTTTGTTTTTACGCAGTTCAACTAGGCGTGCAACATAGTTTTGACGCACCATTTTAGGATCAATAATGGTGATGCCTTTGCCTAACTGCACCCCTTGTGATTCAGCAACACGGTTTACCTCTTCTGGGCTTGCCAATAAAATACATTCTGCAATTCCGCGCTCGGCACAAATAGCGGCAGCTCTAACCGTACGTGGCTCATCGCCTTCCGGCAACACAATCCGTTTTTTGGCACTGCGCGCCAATTCAGTCAATTGATAGCGGAATGCTGGCGGTGACAGACGACGTAAACGAGGTGAAGTACCGACCAAGCTATCGATAAATTGAGCATTATATTGTTCACTGGTGAACTGTTTAATGGTTTCAATCCGTTCTGCATCGTCCGGTGGTACTTCCAAATTAAAACTTTGCAAATTGAGTGAGGTTTGCCATGTGTTGCCTTCAACCCGAATAACCGGCAGACCGGTTTCAAACGCTTGTTGGCATAATTTACTGATTTGATTATCGATTTTATAACCGCCCGTAAGCACCAACGCCCCAATTTTCACCCCGTTCATAGCAGCCAATGCAGCTGCTACCAAAACATCTGGACGGTCGGCTGAAGTGACTAACAAGCTGCCAGCACGGAAATGCTCTACCATATTTGGCAAACTGCGAGCACAGAAAGTGATGCCGTTGATACGGCGGGTTTTGATTTCCCCTTCATAAATCACATGCGCATTCAAATGTTTAGCAATATCAATCGCACGCGTTGCGATCAATTCCGCATTCCAAGGAATGCTAGCAATTAATGTCAATGGACTTTTCGAAAATAGGTGACGAACTTCATTAATTGAGCTTTCGTTTTCTTTGAAAGACTCAAAAATTTCGCTGAGATCGGGACGAGTGCGTCCACTCTGGTCGACCGGCGCATTAAATTTATTGACGACAACCCCTAATAAATTCGGATTGTTGCGCCCACCAAAACTGCTTGCAGTCGCTTCAAGACGTTCAATCAGTTGACTTGGCGTGTCTGTTCCTGGTGCGGCGACCAAGATGATCTCCGCATCTAGCGCTTGTGAAATTTCATAGTTTACCCCGGTGGCATATGCACTTTTACTGGTTGGGATTAAACCTTCGACAATGATCAATTCGTTTTTAGCACTTAATTGCTGATGGCGAGCTACAATTTTTTCTAACAGAATATCCGATTGATTTTGACCAATCAGGTATTCTGCTTCGCTCAGCATAATCGGTTCTGCGATATCCAAGGTTGAGCTGCTGCGTAAAATTGAGGTGGTACGGTCAATTTTGTCTTCGCCACTGCTCGGTTGCGAAATCGGTTTCATAAACCCAATTTTGGCGCCTTTTTGTTCCAGTGCGTGCACCAGACCTAAACTGACGCTGGTTAAACCAACACCGGCGCTGACAGGGATTAAAATGATAGTACGGGACATAATAAAGCCTTTTAAATGATCGAATGAAAACTGCCGACTAAGTCGGCAGTAGAGATATTTTATTTTACTGCTAAACGGGCAGTATCTTGGGCGATAACCAATTCTTCATTGGTTGGAATAACCAAAGAAACAGGGGAGTTGTCGCTGGTGATTTTGCCGGATTTGCCAAAACGCGCCGCTAAATTACGCACATTATCCACTTCGTAGCCAAACAGTTTCAAATGAGACAAGGTTAACTCACGGATCAACGCCGAGTTTTCACCGATACCACCGGTAAACACCACCGCATCTAAACGTTCCCCGATAACCGCCATATAAGAGCCAATATATTTAGCCAAACGGTAGCTGTAAACATCGATAGCACGTTTGGCGTCTTCTTTACTGTCGTAGTTATCTTCTGCATAACGGCAATCACTGGTGACTTCGGTCAGCCCCAATAAACCGGATTTTTTGGTCAAGGTGGTTTCGATCTCTTCCATTTTCATACCCAACGTATTGTATAGATAGAAAATGATTGCCGGGTCGATGTCGCCGGAGCGAGTTCCCATCACCAAACCTTCCAATGGGGTAAGCCCCATAGACGTGTCGATACATTCGCCGTGACGAATCGCCGCAACCGAACCGCCGTTGCCTAAATGGCAGGTGATCACATTGACTTTGTCCGCCGGAATATTCAATTCTTTCGCCACTTCGCGGCTGACATAGTAATGGCTGGTACCGTGTGCGCCGTAGCGACGAACGCCGTGCTCTTTATATAGAGAATAAGGCAGGGCGTATAAGTAAGCCTCTTGCGGCATTGTTTGGTGGAAAGCGGTGTCGAAAACAGCAACATTTTTTGCTTTCAATTCCGGGAAAGCTTTAAAGGCTTCTTCAATACCGATCAAATGTGCCGGATTATGCAGTGGCGCAAATTGTGCGGCATTACGGATGCCTTCAATAACGCTGTCATTGATCAACGTAGAGCTGGTAAACTGCTCGCCACCGTGAACGATACGGTGTCCGATCGCAACAATGCTTTCTTTTAATCCTGCATCTTGTGGTAAAATCTGGTTCACGATAAAGTCCAGCGCTTCGCTATGTGCCGCGCCAGCACCCAAATCCGCATTCCCTTTTTCACCGTTCAGTTTCCATTTGATACGTGCATCATCCAAATGAAACGCTTCCGCCAAACCGGATAGTTTTTCGTCGCCGGATTGTGGATCCAAAATCGCAAATTTTAAAGATGAGCTGCCGCAATTTAGCACCAGGATCAAGTTTTGTGACATAATGATTAACCTATTTTCATGTTGATTAAAGAAAGGCGCACAAGGCGCAAGAAAATTATCTTGAATAGGATACACTTTTGATAGAATAAAATAAATTGCAATTCGGAGAAAACCGAGCAAAACTTGATTTTATACCGTTTAACCGCACTTCAACCACACTACGTATGACAAAAGAGTGCTTTTTGAGAACAAAATGAACACATTAAAACAAGGACAACACTATTTTGAGAGTTGGCCGATGCAAGCGAAATTAGGCAGCATTTTCCCTGAAAACCGGATTATACGTGCTGTGCGTTTCGCTCAAAAAGTGATGCCCGCCGTTGCGGTCTTGACCATTGTTTGGCAGCAAATGACGTTGCCAAGTAGTCAAATGGCGCTTGCGGCAGCGGTCTTGACCGCACTTTTCGCGTTGAGTATTCCTTTGCAAGGATTATGGTGGCTTGGAAAACGCTCAGCCCGACCATTGCCTGACAGCACGCAGCAAGCCTATCAAAAAATCGCTAAACAACTGACGGCACATACTCAATATCAAGCCGTATCGCAACCGACTTTTATGGATTTAGCACAATGCCTGCAAAAAGCCGACAAATATCTATCGGCTGATTTTTGGGATACGTTGTAGCTATAAAAAAACAGGCTCTGGTGTTATATATCGAAAGGCAGTCGATGAAAAGTGCGGTTGAAATAGATCAAGGCATCGCCTTGTGTAACGTTAATTCGCTCAATTCGCACAAAAAACACACTGTGCGTACCGACTTGATTTTCTTCCACAATGTCTCCTTCTAAAACCGCTAAAGCTTGTTTTAAAATCGGTACGCCATGCTCAGAATGTTGCCAAACCTCCCAGGCTAACCGCTCTTGCATACTGCTGTCACCCATTGCTGCAAAATGTAGTGCCAATTCCTGCTGTGAGGCGTTGAGAATATTAATCGCCACCTTCTTATTTTGCCTAACGATGTCATGTAGTTCACTGCCTTGATTGATACAAACCAACAGCGTAGCGGGGGAGTCTGTGACAGCCGTAACCGAGGAGACGGTCAATCCGACCGTACCTGCGGCTCCGGCGCTAGTTAAAATGCTGACTGCTGAGGCTAGATTTGCCATGGCATTGCGAAAATGTTGTTGTTCTGTATTCAATCTATCCAAAGTAAAATCCACCGAGTTTAGCGGCCACAGCTGAAATTATAAACAGCCCCTAATTAAAATTAACCAAATTATAACAAAAATACAGCCAAAGAAACGTTTTTTAATTGGTGTATTTTTGAACGTGGCGTATTATCATTGTAAAATACTATAAATTCATTACTATGGTAAAACAAGATGTTAGATCACAGTGCATTAACACAGATGTACCCGCTTATCGTCACGCCAAGTCATGACGGCAAATATTTTCATAATTATGTCACCTCATTACTCAATTTAACCGAACATGCGCATGCTGTCGGATTGCGATTTCAGGTTTTAATGCAGCGCGGTGAGAGTTTAATCACTCGAGCGCGCAATAATGCCGTTGCAGAATTTATGGCAAATCCGGCATGGACACATTTGTGCTGGATTGATTCCGATATTGGTTTTGAACCCAATGCTTTTTTCCGTCTGTTATTATCTGATTATGAGATTGCTGCCGGTGTTTATCCGTTAAAGCACGAACAGTTTCCAAGCCATATTTTTCCAGAAATGAGCCGCCAACAATTTGAGAGTGCCAGCACACGCTACACCATCAATATTGATAAAGCAGATGAAAACAATCAAGTAAATTTGAATATTCTTCCGAGCGGTTTTCTTGAAATGGCTGAAGCGCCGACGGGGTTTATGTCGATTAAACGTTCTGTTTTTGAAAAAATGATGGCATTTTATCCGACGTTAAAATATGTACCGGATTCTATCGGAGTAGAGGATAACGGTTTTCACTACCGTTTATTTGATGTGATGGTGGAACCAGAAAGCCAGCGATACTTATCCGAAGATTACGGTTTTTGCTATTTGTGGCGACAAATGGGCGGCAAAGTCTATATTGATTGTCAATCCAATTTGAGTCATCAAGGCATAAAACTGTATACCGGCAATTTTGCCCATTCACTAAAACATAATTTATGCAATGCAATTGGTGCGCCTGTGGGTGCCAAAATGTATTTAAACGGCATGGAATATTTAGACTAGCGTTAAAAATAAATTATAAACAAAGATCGACAGCCCCTAAATGAGAGAAAAATATGAATATCCTTATTGATTTTGATGGAACTTGTGTGACTCACCAATTTCCGCAAATAGGCGAAGAGGTTGGTGCTGCGCAAGTTTTGCGAGATTTAGTAAAAAATGGGCATAATTTGATTTTATTTACTATGCGAGCAGAAGATTGCTATCTGGATGAGGCTTTGGCTTGGTTTCAGAAAAACAACATTAAACTTTATGGAATCAATGTGAACCCAGAACAGCATAAATTTACCCGTTCACCGAAAGCTTATGGAGATTTGCTCATTGATGACATCTCGTTAGGGATTAAAAAATTACACTGTCACTTTAATCGACCTTGCGTAGATTGGAAATGGGTATCGGAAGAATTATGTAAACAAGGATTGCTGACAACAGTGCAAATTAAACAATATGATTTTAGCATGCAGGGCTATTTATAGGATTTGATAAAAACCGTAGAATTAAAAAGCGTAGTATTAAAAACTGAGAATAAAAAGATACGCCTAAATAAGGCGTATTTTTTTAGCGTTCAATAAAGCAAGTGCGGTAGTGAAAAAACATCTTTAAACCTTCCTTACAACCATTATTTCTATTTAATAATCATCTATTTTTATCTCAAAAATCGCTTAGAGTGCCTTTTTACAGCGCCTTTTACTGATTTTCATGCCTGTGTATAACTCTGTGATTTACTTAACCCGTAGCAGTCACTAACCGCATAACTAATTTCGCATAATGTATATTATGTTAAATTCTATAAAATAGCGAGTCACTTTTATGTCACGTTGATTACCCTTTTGCTGCGGTAATCGGATAACCACTGTTATTAGCAGAAATAGCTATTTGATATCGAATTTAAGTTAGGCTGAATTAAGATAAAAATTATGTGTGAGATAAAACGACTGATTATGAAACTATGCTGATTAAAACTACCCGAAATAAAATTCAAGTGCGGTTTTATACACTATTCTATTAGGGGGCTTGTTAATATTGATAAAACAAAATGATAACAGTTGTTATTGCTTTATATATTAATTACTTATCCTTAAGCTACTATCTTTTTACTTTTTTTTAGCGTATTATCAATAAGGTTCCTGCTATCAAATAACATAAGTTTGATAGTTTTATTTAAACAATTGATTCAAAATAAATTTTTCAAAAGGACATCAATATGTTAGAGAAAAAAGTAATCAATAAGCTAAATGAACAGATAAATTTGGAATTCTACTCTTCCAATTTATATCTACAGATGAGTGCATGGTGCTCTCAAAAAGGATTTGAAGGTGCTGCTCAATTTTTATTGAGACATGCCGACGAAGAGATGCAACATATGCAAAAGCTGTTTCAATACCTGAATGACACTGGCATCATGCCGGTATTAGGCGAGTTGGATGCGCCACGTGCCGACTTTTCCTCTTTGCGTGAAATTTTTGAATTAACACTCGAACATGAAAAGCTAGTGACTAAGAAAATTAATAAGCTGGTGGAAGTTACTTTTGAATGTGGTGATCAATCCAGTTTTAATTTCTTGCAATGGTATGTGGCAGAACAACATGAAGAAGAGAAACTGTTCAACAGTATTTTAGATAAATTCAATTTATTAGGTGATTCAGGCTTATCCTTGTATTTCTTGGATAAAGAATTGGCAGTTCTGTAAAAGCGAACCTTGGAGATTATATTATGTTATCGAAAAAAATTATTGATGATCTGAACGCACAGCTTAACTTGGAATTCTTCTCTTCCAATTTATACCTGCAAATGAGCGCATGGTGTGAGAAAAAAGGCTTTCCTGGTGCTGCTCAGTTTTTATTGGCGCATGCTGATGAAGAAATGCAACATATGCGTCGTTTATTTACGTATTTAACCGAAACCGGTGCATTAGCGGTAATCGGTAAAATTGAAGCGCCACAACAACAATTCTCTTCTCTGAAAGAGATCTTCGAATTGACCTATGAACACGAAAAACTGGTCACTTCAAAAATTAATGAATTGGTCGATACCACATTCAAAGAAAAAGATTTCTCTTCTTTCAACTTCTTACAATGGTATGTAGCAGAACAGCACGAAGAAGAAAAATTGTTTAGTGGCATTTTGGATAAATTTAACTTGGTCGGCACTGATGGTCGCGGCTTATATCATATTGATGCTGATTTGGCTGGATTAGCTGTGGAAACGGCGGCCAGTGAAGCAACACAATAGTGACACTGTCACAATAATACACCCTAGATTAGGGTAGAACCGTCAGGCGCTACCCTTTCTTTTTGTTTGTATTTTGCTTATTACGGATAACAATAAGTGCGGTATAAAAACGCCGCCAACAAAATCGCTAGCGCGATCAGTAATTGTATTAGTCTTTTTTTAGTTAATTTCTCCGCTGCCATTTTATCTCCACAAACTCTCTATTTTAATACTTCTTATATAGACCAAATAATGCTAGAATTATTGAGATAGATCAATTTATTTCTTAATAAAGGTGTCATAAATGCCCTCAACCAATATTTCTGCGGTACGCATTCAATCCGGTGGCTGTGCTATTCATTGTCAGGACTGTAGTATCAGCACACTCTGTATTCCGTTCACGTTGAATAATCAGGAGCTGGATCAACTGGATAATATTATTGAGCGCAAAAAACCGATTCAAAAATCACAGATTATGTTTAAAGCCGGTGATCCGTTGCGTTCACTGTATGCGATTCGTTCCGGTACCATCAAAACTTATACTATCAGCGAAACCGGAGAAGAACAAATCACCTCTTTTCACTTGCCCGGCGATTTAGTCGGTTTTGACGCTATCACTGATATGCAACACCCAAGTTTTGCTCAAGCGTTGGAAACTGCAATGGTGTGCGAAATTCCGTTTGATATTTTAGATGATCTCGCCGGAAAAATGCCGAAACTAAGACAACAAATCATGCGATTAATGAGTAGCGAAATCAAAAGTGATCAAGCGATGATTTTATTATTATCAAAAATGAATGCCGAAGAGCGGTTGGCAGCTTTTATTAATAATTTGTCTCAACGCTACTCTGCACGGGGCTTCTCTTCTAAAGAGTTCGGGTTGACGATGACTCGTGGCGATATTGCTAACTATTTGGGACTGACTGTCGAAACCATCAGTCGTTTATTGGGTCGCTTCAAAAAGAACGGTATTCTTTCAGTACAGGGTAAATTTATTACGATTACCGATCTTGATAAGTTACGTACACTGGCGGACTCAACTAAATGTAAAAGCGCATAGTCATACTGACCATAAAAAATTAGCCGATACACATTGTTACGTAGTAAAAGTGTAGTAAACTATCTCCATACTATTAGTGTTCTCCCATTAGCATTTGGAGGTTATTTCTATGCGTTTCAATAATATCTTAGTCGTTATCGATCCGATGCTGGAAACCCAGCCTAGCCTTTTGCGTGCATTGCATTTGGCAAAACAGCTTAAAAAAGCCGATACCCGTGCTAAATTAACACTGTTTTTATCACTCTACGATTTTTCGTTTGAAATGAGTGCCATGTTATCTGCTGAAGAGCGAGAAAGCATGCACGAAGGCATTATCAATCAGAAAAAAGAGTGGCTGGAAGAGCTGATTCAGCAAACCATTCCTACAGATTCCGGCATTGAAATCGACACTACTGTCGTGTGGAAAAGCCGCGATTACGAAGCGATTCTTGAGCAGGTTAAGCTGAAAAATCATGATTTGGTGGTTAAAGTGGCAAAACCGGCAGAAGGTTTGGATGCGCTGATTTTCACGCCAACCGACTGGCAGTTATTGCGTAAATGCCCTTGCCCTATTCTGATTGTCAAAGAACATGAATGGCAACCGGAAGGACGAATTCTGGTTGCGGTCAACGTTGCTGATGACGAAGAATACCACGATATTCTGAATAAAAAATTGGTTGATGCCAGCCTTGATT
Source organism: Testudinibacter crocodili (assembly GCA_006228005.1). Taxonomy (GTDB): domain Bacteria; phylum Pseudomonadota; class Gammaproteobacteria; order Enterobacterales; family Pasteurellaceae; genus Chelonobacter. The sequence continues at coordinate 1,207 of VDHG01000010.1, read as the reverse complement.
TGGCTAAGGTATTAGCGGCGGGCAATATTCACCTGGCAACTGCCTACCCTACCACGCCGGTCAATATGGCGATTGATCTGCCTGAGTTTAATCCAAATGCATATACGGACAGCATCCGTGGCCAGCATTTGATTAATATGAAAGCGTTGCGTCAGCACTATTGTATTAATGAAGATCATACGCATGTGGAAGAAGGACTGCCTGAAGAAGTTATTCCACAAGTTGCTGAAAAAATTAAAGCTGAATTGGTGGTTTTGGGTACGATTGGACGTACCGGTTTATCAGCAGCGTTTTTAGGTAACACCGCTGAACATGTTATTGGTCGTTTGAATTGTGATGTGTTAGCGATAAAACCCGATCCTTATGAATTGGAACAGATGAACAATAGTCAGGATTAATTCGATATTTGTGCAAAAGCTTCCTTTTCCGGAAGCTTTTGTATCTCTGTTTAACCTCAAGATTATTCTATGCTCTAATAGTATTTTGCCGCAACCGCACTTTGATTGCTAATAATTATCAATAACTGTTTATTTATTAGCCAAAGCCTATCGTAGCTATCCATAATTGCGATTAGCATCAAAAGAAGCTAACACCTATACTTTATACGTGAATAACATATTACTATTTATTAAGGAGAAATATTATGACAACGAATATTGGATTAGATGTGGGAAAGTCACAAGCTCTCGCCGAAAAATTAAACGCTTTACTGGCAAATTATCAAGTTTTTTACATGAATGTACGTGGCTATCACTGGAATATTACCGGTCCTAACTTTTTCGAATTACATGTTAAATTTGAAGAGATTTATGATAATTTAGTGATTAAAATTGATGAAATCGCTGAACGAATTTTAACATTGGGACAACGCCCACTGCACTCTTTTCAAGACTACTTAGCAATTTCCGGCATTCAATCTCACACCAATGCTGTTACCGACACGCAAACCTTGCAAGGTACGTTAGACGGCTTTAAAGCATTATTAGTGCTACAACGGGATATTTTATTTTTAGCCGGTGAAGCGGATGATGAAGGCACTGCCTCACAAATGAGTGACTATATCAAAGAGCAGGAAAAACTCATTTGGATGCTGAATGCAGTTTCTGCACGTTAATTGAAACAAGGTCATGTAACTAAAAAAGAGGCGTGGTGATATCACTACGCCTCTTTTTTGACTAATAGGGTCTGTGGCATAGTAGACAAAATG
>VDHG01000001.1 GCA_006228005.1 Testudinibacter crocodili | reverse complement strand
GGTAGATCCTATATATTATGCTTTTGCTTGGGTCTTTGAAGCTGGATTTATAGCATTTGGGTTGATTTGTATTTATAAAAATATAAGTAAAAGTAATTTTTTTTATTTCTCTAAACCTATGTTTTTTTATCTTTTAAAAAAAGGATTTCCATTTTTTATTAATGTATTCTTTTTTAAGATTAGATGTAATTATGCTTCGTCTTTTTTCATATTCGCTGCTTGAAATAAAATATTAGCTAAGCATTTATAATCGCCAACCTTACATAGCCACCCCGTTTTTCCTTCTTCAAGAATTTCTCTAGGTCCTACATCACAATCAAAACTAATAATTGGTAATCCAAAAGCTTGAGCTTCTATTAATACTAGTCCAAACCCCTCAAACCTAGAACTCATTACATAAAAAGATGCCTTTGCATAAAAGTCTTTAATTTTATCAGTTGAATTTTCAATAGTAACTGAAGACGATAAATTATTGTTTTGTATAAATTCTAAAAGATTTTTTTTATCTTCACCATCGCCAACAATTCTTAATTTCCAACCATTAGCCGTCAAAACTGGTAACGCTTCTTTCCATGCTTCCAATAAAAGATCAAATCCTTTTTGATATGTAAGTCTTCCAACAGCAAGAAATGTTTTATTATTTAGTTCTGGATGTAAATCTTGAGGTTTAAATGTTGAAGGATTAGGAATAGCTATAATATTAGCTCGTTGCCAAATAAGCCCTTTTTTCCAGAAGTGCTTATCTCTCTCAGTTAACGTTATAATATCATCAACAAATATACCTGCTAATTGGCGAGACAAATCTCTGGTTCTTTTTCCTAAGTTAATTTTAAAGTTGAAATGCTCCCAGCAAACATGTCTGACCTTTAGATTTATTAATGCTGGTATGGAATATAGAGACAGCATTGATTCAACATCAATCAAAATATCAAACCTACACTCTTTTATAATCTTACGTAATTTTAAAACATTTGAAAAATATGTTTTTTTAAATGATTCTCTAGTCTGATTTAGAGATAAAACCTTAATATTTTCATCTAGCGGAAAGAACGGAGTATCGCCAGCCCATAAATTAATAAAGGTTATTCTATAGCCATTCTCCAATAAGAGATTGGCTATATCTGTTGATACTCTTTCTGTACCGCCAGAATTATTTAAATTACCGACAAAAAAAACTATATTTTTCATATTATCACATTAATTAATAAACTAATTCTTATACAGCTGCTGAAATAAACTTATTAGAATCCAAAAACATAACACATACACTAAATATACATGCGACACTATACCCTATAGAGTATCCAATAATAGCACCATATGCACCATATAATGGTATGAAGTACCAATATGCGATCAGTGCGCCTAATAATACTAAAAGCCATTTAAATATTAGCATACGACCTAGTTGCATTCTGATAAAATATACATTCAACCCTTCATTAATAAAATACAAAGTCATTACCCATAAGAAATAAGAAAAGATAGGTATTGCCCCATTAAATTTATGCCCAAATAATAAAGGAATAATTATTGGAGATAAATAATTCATTATTACAGCTATCAGCAATGATACTACAACCATAAAAATAGTAATATAAATTATGTTTCTTTTGATATTTATTATACTCTTTTCGTATACAAATGCTGGAGCTAAAGACATTGCTAGAATAGGAGAAACAGCCACTATACTTAATAATAGTTGGTTTGCAGATGTATAAAGCCCAAGTGTTACTAAATCTGAAAAATGACGAAGCATAATTACATCTAATCTTAAAAAAGAATACATTAATAAAAGAGCTATAAAAAATGGAAATCCTTTTTTTAAAAGATAAAAAAACATAGGTTTAGAGAAATAAAAAAAATTACTTTTACTTATATTTTTATAAATACAAATCAACCCAAATGCTATAAATCCAGCTTCAAAGACCCAAGCAAAAGCATAATATATAGGATCTACCACATTAAAGAAAAACAGTAGAGCAACAATTAAACATTTTATAAGCGAAGTAGAAATGACCAATATAGTTTTAGGCTTAATATTTGTTTGTGACTGAAGCCATGCAGTAACAACTGAAAAGGCTTCACTAACTAATAATATTAACCCTAAAATTAATATTAAATAAAATTGTTCTCTAGTATCTGAAATATATACAAATGAAACTAAAAAAACATATGCTAAAATAGAAAAAAACAACCTTAGATAGAATGCATTACCTAAGATTAGCCGCCTCCGCTTTGCTGAAGCATTAACTAACATAGGAACAATAACCTCAGCTCCACATATAAAACTGATAGACATAAATACAAGTATTAAATTTAATGCATATTGGAATAACCCATATTGCTCAACTCCCAATCCTCTTGCCAATAAAGAGGTACTTAATAAAGCAAATATAAGTCTACTTCCATGCTCTAATAAAAGCCATCCGATATTAGAAACAATTTTTTTCATAATTGTTAATTTTGCTAGAAATAATTATAAAAATAATAGAAAATAGAACACCTAAAATCAGCCCTATTAACATAATCAGCGCTCTCTTCGGTTTATCTTTAGTAACCGGATAATCCGGTGAAGCCAAATAATGATAAGAACTCGCTGTGATTCCCTGTTCTGCTTTTTCTATCAATGGTATCAATAAAGATAATTGATTTTTTGTTGTATAATATTCTATTGGATAGATCAATTCAGCATCCTTTAATGTATCTAGCTGTGCCTGTAAGTATTTTTCACCTTGCATAAAAAGATATGAATTATCATTTAATTTAAATTTAGAATCATCTTTACCAAGTAAAATTTCTAATGAGCCCTGATTTGACGCTAAAGTACCATTAAAATAATCTACGATATCGGCATTTTTAGCTATGCTAAGTGCATTCGCCAAATTATTCAATTGTTCCTGCCGAGTAATCTTAGTCTTTTGCTCTAATTGATCTTTTTGAAAGTTAAGTGTATTAACTTGTTGTTCTAATCTGGAAATAAAATCTTGCTGCTGTGCGACTAAAACCTTCTTATTTACAAATTCAATATAAGCCGTCAAAACGTACTGTGCATCACTAGGAAGTTCAGCAGCAAAACTAATCGTAATTCCAATTGCATTAGGATTTTTCTTTAAATCAGGTCTAGCAACTTGCAAATACCTTTGCAACAAATCAGCTAAAAATCGCTGCTTTGCTACACTGTCTTTATCAGAAATAGATTGAATATACCATTCAGATTGTTCAAAAAATTGGCGCTTAATATCATTAGAAAACAACAACGTGCTGAATTGATCAAATAGCTCCGTAGATAATTTTTCTGCACTAAATGCTTGATTTTGTATAATATTCGCATATTCATTCTGTAATGATAAATAATTACCCAACTCTGAAACCTGCGGTTGCTTGACCAATGCAGAGGAAGTCCATTCCTCTTTTGCAGTGAAAGCATAGACTGCCGCAACGACAGTAAATATAATTGTTGATAATACCACCCACCATTTTTTACGCCAAATCAATCTCAATAACTCCAAAAGATCAATTTCATCAGGCTTTCGATTTTCTGAAACAGCAACATCAATAATATTTGTCATGACTCTATTACTCTCTGTTAAATAAAAACTCTTTTTAATCAAATGATCAATCTCTCACCAACCGCAACAAATACTGTCCATATTCATTTTTACTCATCGGTTTGGCAAGTGCGGTCAGCTGTTGATCGGTTAACCAGCCTTGTCGCCAGGCAATTTCTTCCAAACAAGCGACTTGCATGCCTTGGATATTTTCAATGGTGCGTACAAACGAAGCGGCTTCGTGCAAACTTTCATGAGTACCGGTGTCTAACCAGGCAAAACCCCGTCCTAACAATTGGACATTTAAAGAGCCGTCGTTGAGGTACATTTCATTTAAGGTGGTAATTTCCAATTCGCCACGGGCGGATGGTTTGACTTGTTTGGCGAGCTCTACCACTCGGTTATCATAGAAATATAAGCCGGTGACCGCCCAATCGGATTTTGGTACTTGCGGTTTTTCTTCGATGGATAAAGCCTTGTAGTGTTGATCAAACTCGACCACCCCGAAACGTTCCGGATCTTTTACTTGATAGGCAAACACCGTTGCGCCGTTGGTTCTGGCGACTGCTTTTTGTAATAATGGGGTGAAGGATTGCCCGAAGAAAATATTGTCGCCCAGCACTAAACAGCAGCTGTCTTGCCCGATAAAATCCTCTCCGATAATAAAAGCCTGCGCCAAGCCATCCGGGCTCGGCTGAATGGCATATTGCAAGTTGATACCAAAATCACTGCCATCACCGAGCAAGCGTTTAAAACTGTCGTTATCTTCCGGAGTGGTGATAATCAAAATATCTCGGATACCGGCAAGCATCAGCACCGACAGTGGGTAATAAATCATCGGCTTATCATAAACCGGCAACAATTGCTTAGAAACGCCGCGCGTGATCGGATACAGGCGCGTGCCGGATCCACCGGCGAGAATAATCCCTTTCATATCAAGTCAAGCCTCTTTATATTTTTATTTATGCTTTTGTACCCAAACGTTGCAAGCTATATGAACCGTCTAGCACCCGGCTCCACCATTTTTCATTGTTGAGATACCACGTCACGGTTTTACGGATACCGGATTCAAAGGTTTCCTGCGGTTGCCAGCCCAGTTCACGCCCGATTTTTGCGGCATCGATGGCGTAACGCACATCATGCCCAGGACGATCGGTGACATAAGTGATCAAATCTTGATAACGATCGATCCCTTGTGGTTTATTAGGCACCAATTCTTCCAACAAGTTGCAGATAGTTTTTACCACCTCGATATTGGCTTTTTCGTTGTGCCCGCCAATGTTGTAGGTTTCGCCGATTTTTCCTTCGGTCACCACTTTATATAACGCCCGCGCATGATCTTCCACAAACAGCCAGTCACGAATTTGCATGCCGTTGCCATAAACCGGCAGCGGTTTGCCTTCTAATGCATTTAAAATCATCAAGGGGATCAATTTTTCCGGGAAATGGTATGGACCATAGTTATTCGAGCAGTTGGTGACAATGGTCGGGAGGCCGTAGGTTCTTAACCAAGCCCGCACCAGATGATCGCTCGCCGCTTTGGAGGCAGAATACGGACTGCTAGGCGAATAAGGCGTAGTTTCGCTGAACAGATCGTCCGTTCCCTCTAAATCGCCATACACTTCATCGGTAGAAATATGGTGAAAACGGAAAGCCTGTTTTTTAGCCGCCTCTAGTCCGTTCCAGTAGGCTCTGGCAGCCTCCAGCAAAGTATAAGTGCCGACAATATTGGTGTCGATAAATGCTGCCGGCCCATCAATTGAACGGTCAACATGGCTTTCCGCTGCCAAGTGCATCACTGCATCAGGTTGATGTTGCTGAAAAATACGTTCAAGTGCGGTTTTGTCACAGATATCTGCTTGCTCAAAAACATAACGTGGATTTGCTGCGATTTGCTCGAGGGACTCCAAATTGCCGGCATAGGTCAATTTGTCCAGATTGATGACACTATCCGCGGTCTCTTGAATAATATGGCGAACAACCGCCGAACCGATAAAACCGGCACCACCGGTAACTAAAATTTTCATAAAAATCCTTTAAAAGTATTATAAATAGAATGTTATCAACGATATCCTGTCGAAAAACTCCATTCTCTTAATAAACTCAAATTAATTGCGGATAAATCTTTCTCATTTTAGAAGAAATTAAAAAAATAACAATTTTTTTGTATTTATATTTTCACACCAAATGATTGTTATTCTTATTTAAAACAAAACAGGGAAATCATCAATATTTAAAAAAACTTTCCGAATCCGCCTGATGCAGGTATAATCTGCGCTTTGTTACGGTAACAAAGCGCTTCCAAGACATTAAGTGCGGTGTCAACCGTCTCATACCAATAAAAATTCAGTAAAATTTCAGAGGAAGGAATGGCTAAAGAAGATAGCATAGAAATGCAGGGAACGATTTTAGATACTCTGCCAAACACGATGTTTCGTGTTGAATTGGAAAATGGTCACGTGGTGACGGCACATATTTCCGGCAAAATGCGCAAAAACTATATTCGTATTTTAACCGGTGATAAGGTTACCGTTGAATTGACACCTTACGATTTAACTAAAGGGCGTATTATTTTCCGCAGTCGTTAAGCCTCTTCCGAGAATAGCGCTGCCCGTATTTAGTGACAGCGCCTATCACTTCCCTATTCAGCCTTCAGCGTAGCTAATTGTTGTAGTTTGCGGCGTAAAAGTGCGGTCAAAATATTAAATAGCAATAATATCACCGACAGCAAATACAGCAGTTTATCACCAAACACGCTATACGGTGTGGTAATGGCTTCTAATTTTAATTCAGCCGTTAACGTTGTCGCTTCAAATTGTAGCGCTTGCTGCAACACTTGTCCTTGGTTACCGATAAATGCGGTAATACCGGTATTAGTGGCACGAATCACTGCTTTGCCGTTTTCTAGCGCGCGCATTCTTGCCATTTGAAAATGCTGCCACGGCCCGATCGAGTCGCCAAACCAAGCGTCATTAGAAATCGTCAAAATAACATCACTATTAGCGTTAGCCAGATTTTGCTGCAACTGATTGCCCAAGACGATTTCATAGCAGATCGCACTCGCCAGTTTAATCCCCTTAGCAGTAAGCGGTGCTTGCAGGTAATCCCCTTGTTTAAAATTTGACATCGGTAAATTAAACATGCTGCCTAATGGTCGCAACAGGTTTTCTAGCGGTACATATTCGCCAAACGGCACCAAATGGTGTTTGTTATAACGGTTAGTATTTGTTAACTGATAAGGATTATGCGGATCGCCCAACACAATCGCGGAATTGTAAAAACGATTTTGAGTTTCATCGTGATAGACCGTACCAACAATGATTTCGCTACCGCTGTTGTGTGCTGCCGCCTGCCAGTTTTGCAACAGTGGCTGTACCTGATTTTCCAGCGTCGGAATCGATGCTTCCGGTAGAATAATCAAATCGCTGTTGCCCAAATGCGGTGCGATCAACGTTTGGTAGATGTTAATCGTATTGCTGAAATAGTTCGGATCCCATTTTAGATTTTGTTCAATATTGCCTTGCACCAAGGTGATTGTCAGTGCCTTAGCTGAACTGCTGCTCTGCTCTTCACTACTGATTTTTCCACCGGCGTAAAATGCGGCGAAAGCTAAACCGAACGCCATCAGAAACGAGCTGATAGCCAATGTTAAAGTGCGGTCAGTGCGATTCCATCCGGCTTTGGCGCTATTCAACAGCAACGCTGCAATCCAGACCACAAAAAAAGTCAGCCCCTGCACCCCAAACAGCGGGGCAATGCCGTAAAAAGGGCTGTCGATTTGAGAATAGCCGAACTGTAACCAAGGAAATCCAGTCATTACCCAACCGCGCAAAAACTCAGTAAAGGTCCATAAAATCGCAAACACGACCGCACTTTTAATCTGAAAACGCTGGATCAAATAAGCAAATAATAGAGGATATAATGATAAGTAAGCCGCCAGCAACAACACCGCTAGATAGCTGAGGATTAACGGCACACCACCAAACAGATTAATACTAACGTGGATCCAGTTAATACCAAAAGCAAAAAAACCTAACGCCCAAAAATAGCTGGTATAAAGTGCGGTTTTGCGCGAGCTTTGAGTGGCAAAAAAAAGCAGACCGATGACGCTGACATACGCCATTGGCCAATAATCAAAAGGCGAGAAAGCAAGCACACCGCTTGCCCCCAATATTAATGCGAAAAGTATTTTTATCATGGGGTGAGAATAAAATGTCTGCATAGCAAGTTATACATTTTCAAGAAATGAGGAATCCTCTTCGACTTGATCAGGCACTCTAAGGCGAAGTTGAATAATTTTACGGCTGTCGGCGGAGACCACTTTGAACAGCAACCCTTCCAGCTCGATCTCCTCATCACGGCTCGGCAGATAACCAAACGCCTGCATAATCACACCGCCAATAGTGTCAACCTCTTCCGAATCAAAATGCGTGCCGAATTTCTCATTAAAATCCTCAATATCCGTCAAGGCTGATATTGCATAGGCATGGCGTGACAGCTGACGAATATCCGCCGCTTCTTCTTCGTCAAATTCATCTTCAATATCGCCGACAATCTGCTCCAAAATATCTTCAATCGTCACCAAACCTGAAATTGCCCCAAATTCATCAACCACAATCGCCATATGAAAACGCTCGGAACGAAACTCTTTCAGCATGCGATCAACCCGTTTGCTCTCCGGCACAATCACCGCCGGGCGCAACACCGAAGACATATCAAATTCCGCCGCATTAGTGCGAGAAAACGGCAGCAGATCTTTTGCCAACAGCAAACCCTCTACATTGTCACGTTCATCACTCACCACCGGAAAGCGTGAATGCGCCGACTCAATAATCACGTCCAAGCACGCATCCAATGACTGCTCTTTGTTGATAAACACGATTTGCGCGCGAGGGATCATAATATCACGCACCCGCAGCTCGGAGATCTCCATCACACCCTCAATCATTTCGCGGGTATCTTGGTCAATCAACTCATTTTGCTCAGAATCGCGAATCACCTCAACCAGTTCTTCTCGGTTTTTCAGTTCCCCTTGAAACAAGCCGCTGAATAGTGATTGGAAAAATCCTTTTTTCGAGCTTTGCTCTTGATTATCGTTCGTTATCTGTTCGTCACTCATAATATATATTTTTATCAGGTTGGTTTATCAAAATAAGCTTTGCCAAACTAGCATATTTTCACCCGCTCCGCCAGCCGTTTGCCGCGCAGTAAACAAAAAACCAACCGCACTTTCATTTGGTTGGTTTTTGTTTCGGGCAAGATTAGCACAAGTTAATTAGCTCGCTGTTTCTTTTGCGCTCTTTTACCCAAAATCACAGTCACCGAGAAAGCTACCACAAAAGAGATTAGCATGCCAATCACATACATACTGATATCGTTCGGTTTAATCGAGATAATGCCAGGTAAGCCCGCCGCACCTAGCGCTTGTGCTTTAACATTGAACAGGGCGACAAAGGCACTGGCACAACCGGCACCAACCATTGCGCCGATAAACGGGTAGCGATAACGCAGATTCACCCCAAACATCGCAGGCTCAGTGATACCCAATAAGGCACTGATCCCTGACGGCAAGGCAATCCCACGGGTTTTTACATCTTTCATAATCACAAACACCGCCAAACAAGCAGCACCCTGTGCGATATTTGACATTGCCGCAATCGGGAAAATAAAGGTTCCACCGGTGGTGGCAAAATCTGCTAACAACTGAGTTTCAATGGCGATAAAGGTTTGGTGCATCCCAGTGATCACAATCGGCGCATACAAGGCACCGAACAGCGCACCACCGATAAAGCCTGCAGTATCATATAGCCAAGTCAAACCCGCGCCCAGTAAGAAACCGACTTCACGGGTGATTGGCCCCACAAAGCTAAAGGTTAGTAATCCGGCAATGAATAGCGCCAACAATGGCGTTAGCAGATTATCCAGCACCGACGGCACGACTTTACGTAATGCTTTTTCTAAGGTCGCAAGAATCCAAGAGGCGACCAATACCGGCAACACCGAACCTTGATAACCAACACGCTCAATGCTGAAACCAAAAATATTCCAGTAAGCCAGTTTGCCTTCTGCTACCACGCTGGTGTAATTCCAGCCGTTGACCAAATCCGGATGCACCAACAACATGCCCAGTGCCGCTCCTAGAAACGGATTACCGCCGAATTTGCGCGTTGCCGAGAATGCAATCAAAATCGGGAGGAAAACAAACGGTGCGTTAGCAAAAGTGTTGATCATTGCTGCCAAATCTGTCAGTTCAGGGTGCGTGTCAACCAATGACATCCCTTCCACAAACAGGTCTTTTGCCATAAACACATTGGCAAGCCCCATTAACAAACCGCCAGCGACGATTGCCGGAATAATCGGCACGAAAATATCGGCTAAGCCTTTGACCAAACGTTGCAGCAGATTTTGGTTTTGTGCGCCGGCAGCGGCGACATCGCTCTTCGTCATATCGCCCATGCCTAACATACTGCTCATTTCCGCATGGACTTTATTCACCGTGCCTGAACCAAAAATGATTTGATATTGCCCGGCAACCGAAAACTGACCTTTTACGCCGTCAATATTTTCAATCGCTTCTTTATCGACCGCACTTTCATCTTTCAAGACAATCCGCAGTCGGGTTGCACAGTGTGCCAAAGCACTGATATTCTCTTTTCCACCCAGTTTTTCAATCACTTGGGTTGCAATTTTGACAAAATCCATCTGCATCTCCTGTTATTTCACCGATAGTTTATGATCTGATCAAGATTTTAACTAAAACGTTTTAGTTAGGCTACACATGAACTAAAACGTTTTAGTTAATTTTTTATTTTTGTGATCCAGTTAACAAAAAGTCTCGGAAAAATGGCGAGGTAAAGGGGATTTGTCAAATTAAATGTAAGCTTGTGGTAAAAGTGCGGTCAGCCGATTTTTAATGCTTGCAGAATAATAGGCTGAAATCTTGTAACTGCGGCCAAACATCCGCATCAAAGTCACGTTTGAGCTGGCGTTCGATCTCCGCTAGTTTCTGCAATAATCGGTATAAATCAGCATAACGCATACGCCGGATTGCTTGGGTGAACAAAATCCTACGATTCTGCCAAATCCGTAAACGGTCAAATTGTTGGCGCAATTGTTGAGTTGGCAAAGGTTGACTGCTATCAACCGCACTTTGGCTAGAACAGAGTTGCAAAATGGTGGTCAGCTCTTTTTGTGCACTCCGCAGCAAAATCAACGGCTGTACCTCTTCATTTTGCAACGAATGTAAAATCCGGACCGCTCTTTTGGTTTTACCTTCCAGCAGCGCATCCAACCACTGATAAGGGGTAAACAGCGAGGATTGTTCCACACAGGCTTTGACTCTAGGGTAGCTCAATTTGCCGTCGGGATATAACAGTTTCAATAAATTCAAAATCTGTTTTAGCGCCAGTAGATTGCTTTCATAGCTATAACACAGCAGTTGCAGAGCCTCTTGTTCAATGCTCAGCTCCAAAGTTTTTGCCCGTTGTTGCAGCCACGCAGGAAGCTGCTCCAAGCTTGGCGTTTGGCAATTAACCAATACCGCACTTGTTGTCTGCTGTGCCGCATATTCGTTCAGCGCCACAAACCAGGTCTGTTTTTCAATTTGCAAGTTGAAACGAGGAATTTGCAGCAGCAATAAAATATCGGAGTGTAATAGACTGATTAAGTGCAGCAGTTTTTTCTGCAACGTTTGGCTGATGTTGTCTGGCAGCAGCAATATCATCAAGAGCTTATCTGAAAAAAGCCCGCGCGATTGGCAGGCTTGATACAGTGCATCCCAATCGGTAGCATTATCAATTGAAAGCGGTAAAACCTCATCAAAATGCTGGGTTTTCGCTGCCGCTTTAATTGCTTGGCGTGATTCGTCTAGCAACAACCAATCCTGCCCCTGCAACAGGTAACAACAAGCCAACTGTTGCTGAAGTGCGGTTGCCAGCTGCGCTGCCGTTACTCTTTTCACCGCCTGCCAACCTTCATTATGCTTATTTTACCGCTAGCTGATTTTGCAAGCTGATGATTTTGATCATCAACTGACGGGCAGCTTGTGCACGCATGTCGTTATAAATGGCATCTTGTTCAGCTGATTTAGCCAAAGCTGCGCGGGAATCATCAAAGAAAGTGCGAGTGTTTCTGATGTTGATTGGAAATTCACCACGTCCCGGAACGTATAAACTGGCAGACAAATTCAACGTCAGCAGTTTCTCGGCTTCTCGTCCCTGCTTAAATACCGAAACTACAGCGGAACTAATTTGGCTATTTTTCATTCTCAGTTCCGGCACTTCACCTTGTTCCACCAGCTTCACTTGATGCAGGTGAAGCTGATTGCGTACTTCCCGACTCAAATAGCCGTAAGGATCACTGCTCTGCAATTTCATGGTTTGAAATGCCGGCTCAATTCCACCTTGATTGGCAAAATGGAAACCACAGCCACTCAACAGCAGTAACAGCGTGCTCAACAAAACCCAAGCATTTTTTTTCAACATCATTTCAATCCTCATCTGAATGAGAAACCGCACTTTAACTTTAATCTTAAACAAAGTGCGGTCAAAATTACCGATTATTTCGCCACAAAACTCAACAGTTTGCCCGGCACATAAATCACTTTAACAATATTCAAGCCATCTAAATGGCGTGCGACATTGTCATCGGCAAGTGCGGTCTGCTTAATCGTGTCTTCCGCAGCGTCAGCAGCAACAGTCAATTTTCCGCGTACTTTGCCGTTGACCTGCACCACGATCAGCTTTTCATCATCAATCATCGCCTCAGCATCCGCCTGCACCCACGGTGCAAAGTCAATGGTATCGCTGTTGCCCAATTCGTGCCATAAGGTGAAACAGATATGTGGGGTGATTGGATACAGCATTCTGACCACCGCACTTAGCGCTTCCGCCATCACCGCACGGTCTTGCTCGCCGTCTAACGGTGCACGGGTCAATTTGTTCATCAGCTCCATAATTGCCGCAATTGCAGTGTTAAAGGTTTGGCGGCGACCAACATCGTCGCTGACCTTGGCAATGGTTTTATGCAGATCACGGCGCAACGATTTTTGATCTGCACTTAATGCGGACAGATCCAATGCCGCCGTTGCCGGATTTTTCTGATATTCGAATACCAAATTCCACAAGCGACGCAAGAAACGATTCGCGCCTTCCACGCTGGCCTCTTGCCACTCCAAGGTCATTTCCGCTGGGGAGGCGAACATCATAAACAGCCGCACCGTGTCGGCACCGTATTTCTCCACCATTTCTTGCGGATCGATGCCGTTGTTTTTCGATTTCGACATTTTGGTCATGCCGGTATGCACCAACTCATGCCCGTGTTTATCCACCGCTTTGGTGATCCGCCCTTTTTCATCACGCTCGACGCTAACCTCGGTCGGCGACACCCAAATCCGCTCGTTACTGTCGGAAATATAGTAGTAAGCGTCCGCCAACACCATGCCTTGACACAGTAATTTGTTGACCGGTTCATCGGATTGCAGCAAGCCCGCATCACGCAGCAATTTATGGTAAAAGCGGAAGTATAACAAGTGCATAGTGGCGTGTTCGATCCCGCCGATATATTGATCGACCGGCAGCCAGTAATTCGCCTCTTCACTGTCCAGCATACCGTTTTGATATTGCGGACAAGTATAACGCGCATAGTACCAAGACGATTCCATAAAGGTGTCGAAAGTGTCGGTTTCACGCAATGCAGGCTGTCCGTTAAAAGTCGTTTTCGCCCAATTTGGATCGGCTTTGATCGGGCTTTGCACCCCGTCCATCACCACGTCTTCCGGCAAAATCACCGGCAAATCTTGCATTGGCACCGGCACCACATCACCGTTTTCCAGCGTCAACATCGGAATCGGTGCGCCCCAATAGCGCTGACGGGAAACCCCCCAATCACGCAAGCGGTAATTCACTTGGCGTTTGCCCACCTGCAAACTTTCCAGTTCATCGGCAATCGCATTAAACGCCTGTTCAAAATCCAAACCGTCAAATTTACCGGAGTTAAACAAAATGCCCGGTTCGACAAAAGCGGCTTGGCTGACATTCGGTTGCTCACCGTTTATTGGACAAATCACGGCTTTAATCGGCAAGCCATATTTATATGCAAACTCATAATCACGCTGATCGTGCGCCGGCACCGCCATCACTGCCCCAGTGCCGTAGTGCATCAACACAAAATTCGCCACCCACACCGGCACTTTTTCGCCGCTCAGCGGATGAATCACTTGCAAACCGGTTGCCATGCCTCTCTTTTCCATGGTCGCCAGATCAGCTTCCGCCACTTTGGCATTTTTGCTCTCAGCAATAAATGCTGCCAGCTCAGGATTATTCAGTGCGGCTTTTTCCGCCAACGGATGCGCCGCCGCCACTGCTAAATAAGAGACGCCGAAAAAGGTATCAGGACGAGTAGTATAAACTGCCACACTGTCATCGCTGTCGGCAACCTTAAAGGTGATTTCCACCCCTTCAGAACGCCCGATCCAGTTGCGTTGCATGCTTTTCACTTGATCCGGCCATTGCGGCAAACCGTCTAAACCTTGCAATAATTGTTCGGCATAGTCGGTGATTTTCACAAACCACTGCGGAATCTCTTTTTGCACCACCAGGGTATCGCAACGCCAGCAACGGCCTTCATCGACCTGCTCATTCGCCAACACGGTTTCATCGTTCGGACACCAGTTCACCACCGAGGTTTTTTTATAGACTAAGCCTTTTTTATATAATTCGGTGAAAAACCACTGTTCCCATTTGTAGTACTCTGGTTTACAGGTGGTCAGTTCACGATCCCAGTCGTAACCGAAACCCAGCATTTTCAGCTGCTGTTTCATGTAAGCAATATTTTCATAAGTCCACGGCGCAGGGGCGGTTTTATTTTTAATTGCCGCATTTTCCGCCGGCATGCCGAAAGCATCCCAGCCGATCGGTTGTAGCACATTTTTGCCGTTCATCCGCTGATAACGTGCCACCACATCGCCGATGGTATAGTTACGCACGTGTCCCATGTGCAGACGACCAGACGGGTACGGGAACATCGAGAGGCAGTAGTATTTTTGTTTGCTTAAATCAATTTTGGCAGCGAATACTTTGTTATCCAACCAATAATTCTGCACTTTCGGTTCAATCTGATCCGGACGATATTGCTCTTGCATAGCGAAATTACCTTTTATCAACACAAAAAACCGCACTTTTGCGGTTAAATAGAAAATGGGATATAGAATAGCTTAGAATGGCGCAGAATAACAGAATTTATTGCACTTGGCAGGCGCAAAACAGCACAGGAAAAAGCGTTGTAATAGCTCAAATTATAAACAAAGATCAACACCCTAATCTTTCGCCGCAAGATAACGCTTCGCCCAAGCCGATAAGAAATCGGTGACATAGACTAACAACAGATAGCACAGCAAATACAGCGTGATTTCGGAATAATGGAAAAAGCTCATGGCTAATTTAAATTGCATACCCAATCCGCTAGCACCGACAAAACCCACAATTAATGTAGCACGAATAATATTTTCCATGCGATATAAAATATAATTTAAAAAACGAGGCATAACAGTGGGGTAAATACCATAAAGCAAAATTTGTAGCGGTGAAGCCCCATTCTGGGCTAAATGACGAATAGGCTTTTCGTCCATATCTTCAATGACTTCGCCACATAATTTACCTAATACGCCGAAGTTATGAATAGCAAGTGCAAGAGCGCCGGGCACAATGCCCGGTTTGAAGATAAAGACTAAAATCATCGCCCACATCAGTTCGGGAACGGCACGGCTAAACAAAAAGAAAAACCGACTAATATGATAAGCCACTTTGTGATACCAGCGGGCTGGAAAACCTAATTTCCCCTGTGCCACATTGCGAGCAGAAGGCAAGACTAAAATAAACATAGCAATCGCGGCAATGCCTGTGGCTAAAATGCTCATCACAAAGGTTTGCCAAGTGAGCACTAACGCCTTTTGCCACATTTCAGGATCGAGATAAGCCGGCGTTTCTTCGCCCACCCCTAGCATGCCTTCGATAAATTCAACTAAATAATGCCAATTTTCGGCACGAAAGAGATCAAATAGCGCATTAGGCTGATCTTTTAAAATATACAGCCAAGACCACACAATTAACCCTAACACCGCCCAAAAGGAATATCTTATAAAATGGCGATCAAAATGTTGTAATAATTTATCCATTATTTCACTCTCTTTCTCACCGCATAGCTCCAGCGATCGATCAACACAATTAAACCAACTAAGAAAATCAAAAAAGTCCATACTTGATCGTATCTTAAATCTTGCAAGGAAAGCTGAATTTGCATGCCGATTCCGCCCAAACCCACAAACGAAAGCACGGAAGAGGAACGAATGGCACATTCTAGGCGGTACATGGTGTAACTTAGCATCATCGGCAAGGCTTGCGGTAAGTAGCCGTAAAATAATAATTGCAGCGGCGTTGCACCTGATTCTTTTAATGCGGCTATGGGTTTATGTGGCACGGCTTGCAAGGTATCAGCAAAAATTTTGCCCAGATAGCCGGAATACGGAATTGCCAACGCAAATACCGCACCGATTGGATTTAAGCCTACTGCGGCGACAAAAAACCATGCCCAAATCAATTCATGAATAGCGCGTAAAAAACCGAGTATTGCTCTTGCTACTGTTTGTAAAAATGTTGAGGGAAGTAATACCCCTGAGGCGAAAATCGCTAAGAAAAATCCGCCAATTAGCGCCAAGGAGAGCGTCAATAAAGCATAGGCAAAGGTGAGCAGGCTAGATTTTAATGCTAATATTAATAATGTAGGAGACAAATCAGGCTGAAGCAAACTGGAAAATAGCCGTTGCAATGTTGCCCAACCGCCGGAATGTATAATGCCTTTTTCACTATCAATGGCAAATAGACTGAATAAAAATACCAACAATAAAATTAACGTGAGAAAATTACGCCGTTCATTCGGTGAGGCTTTCATCTTGTACTAATCCGTATAAGGCATTAAGTTTCTGTTGAGTGACTTGACTGGTTTGCAGATCAAAGACGATTTTGCCGTCTTTAATCCCAATCATGCGGTCAAAATAGGCTTTGGCATATTCCACCGAATGCATACTGGCAATCAGGGTTTTATGTTGTTCACGCACCAGTTTGGTTAAAAGCGCCAACACATTTTGTGCATTCACCGGATCAAGGGCAGAAATCGGCTCATCGGCTAAAATCAACATGGGATTTTGCACCAATAAACGGGCGATAGCGACACGTTGCTGTTCACCACCGGATAATTCCGCGCTGGGTTGATTCATTTTTTCCGCCAATCCCACCGCACTTAGTGCTTGTTCGGCAATATGACGTTGTTGCGGTTTAATCAGCGAGAGCAAAGATTGCCATAGCCCCCAATCATTTAATCGACCAGCCAGCACATTATGCACTACTTCCAGTTGTTTCACTAAGTCGTATTGCTGATGTAACATACCGACTTTCTGTGCGTATGCTTTGTTATTGCGATAATCTTGAATATTTTTCTGCTCAATGAATATTGCACCGCTCGATAATTCAACGGAACGCATAATGGCATTCATGAGGGTCGATTTTCCCGATCCGCTTGGACCAACCAGTGCCACAATTTCGCCTGCTTGAATATTGAGTGAGATTTGGTCTAACACGTTTTTTTGATTAAAGCGTTTAGACACATTGTGCAGGGAAAGAAGAGATGACGACATAAACAATCCTATGAGAAAAGGGTAATGGCATATTCTCGCTATGCCATTATCCTAGCGAATATTATTTAATTAACTTTAATTCTTTCGCCACTTTCTCAATATCGTTGTAGTTGTCGTTATTGGTTGCGATAAATTTCTCCGCAGAAAGTAAATTCATCACCTCAGAACTTGCGCTATCGGCTTTTAATAATGCCACTTTCACTTTTTCTTTCGTGCCTTCACCAAATTTTTTATCGACTAAATTGATGGTCCAGTTATAATCGTAGTATTCAGACGTGGTGTAGAATAACACCACTTTGCTGCTATCTACTTTGCCCTCTTTCACCATTTTGTCCCAATACTGCTTGTTCACTGCACCAATTTGAACGCTACCTGCTTCCACTAAACCATAAGTTTTATCATGTGAACCGCTGTAAGTCGGTTGTGCGTCTAAATCTTTTTCCGGATTAATTCCTGCTTCCGTTAAAAAGAAACGTGGCATTAAGTGGCCGGATGTCGAACTTTCGCTGCCAAAAGCTAAAGTGTGACCTTTCACATCCTTGATGTCTTTCACATTTTCAAGTGCGGCT
This sequence comes from Testudinibacter crocodili, assembly GCA_006228005.1. GTDB lineage: Bacteria > Pseudomonadota > Gammaproteobacteria > Enterobacterales > Pasteurellaceae > Chelonobacter. The sequence continues at coordinate 36,231 of VDHG01000001.1, read as the reverse complement.
TGTTTAATAAACACCGATTGGAATTTTTCATCTTGCGGACGTTGTGCGATAGCTTCAGAACCTGCTACTCGCGCACGAGCCTGTACACCGGTTAAACCGCCGAACCAGACTAAATCAATTTCTCCACGACGAAACGCAGTCACTACCGCCGCATAATCCGTGACAGGGACATACTGCACTTCAAGCCCGGTTTCTTTGATTAAATAATCAGCAAAGCTGTCAAATGAACAGGTCATTTCCGTGGCGTTATAATCAGGAATCGCACTAATTTTAAAGGTGGTGTTGGCGAGCAACGTTGTCGGGTTAAGTAATACACTTAACGCCGTAAAACCCGTCACAAAACTTGCAAACAGTTTTTTCATATTTTCTCCAGATTTTGAAAGGTTGCTAAAATTGATTTAGCATTTTTAGATATTCATTTAGCAAAATGAACTTTGGAAAGATACGAGGTTTAAACTAAAAAAACAAGGGCTATTTTGTCATTGCTTGCTGACTTGCAATCTAAAATTGTTGATAATTTTTCACCGCTCTTTGATAAAAAAACTGCTGATCTTCCCAGCGTAGCATGGTCATATAATTGCCCCACACGCAGCCGGAATCGAGGGCGTAAATCCCTTGCGGCATCGGCTCCCCAACCAAACTCGCCCAATGTCCGAACAGAATCGACTGCTGACGATAGGTCGGATTATCCAACTCATACCAGGGAAATAGCGTCGCTGGCGCTTCTGCCAGCGTGGTTTTGCAGGCAAAATCCAAACGGTGATCGGCATAACAAAAACGCATACGAGTGAAGGCATTGATGATATAGCGCAGCCGTTCAATGCCTTTGAGCTGTTTGCTCCAGCGATCCGGTTGTTCGCCATACATCTCCTTGATCAACGTGCGATAGTCGCCCTGTTGCAGCACCGCCTCTACTTCCGCTGCACATTTTTTGGCACGGCGCAAACTCCAATCCGGGCTAATTCCGGCATGGCACATGATAAATCCATGCTTAGGATGTTGCCGCAGCAACGGCTGATGGCGCAACCAATCAATCAATTCATCAAAATCATCGGCAGCAAAAATTGCCTCCACCCGATCTTTTTTCTTGATCGATTTTAAGCCAAGTGCGGTAGCAATTAAATGAAGATCATGATTGCCCAATACCATTTTGGCACTATCACCTAGTTCTTTGACAAAACGCAAACATTCCAATGATTTATCGCCGCGTGCCACCAAATCACCGACCAGCCACAATTCATCCTGTTGCGGATCAAACCGCACTTTGTCTAATAACAGTTGCAGTTCGTCAAAACACCCCTGCAAATCGCCGACGATATAAGTTGCCATTAGCGCCCGCCTATTGGTTTTCGTTGCTGATTGGTGCCGATTCCGTTTGCGGCGGATTGTCCGTCAGCCAATTCGCCAAGCGTGCATAATCCGCAATCGACAAATTCTCGGCTCGCGCATTTTGATCAACCCCAAGTGCGGTCAGTTGTTCCAGACTGAACAAGGTCGAAAGCGCATTGCGCAAGGTTTTGCGGCGTTGATTAAAGGCTTGGCTACAGACACGGTTGAGCCAATACAGATCTTTTACCGGATGCGGCAAAGTGCGGTGCGGAATCAAACGCACCACCGCCGAGTCGACTTTCGGTGCCGGTTTAAAGGCGCTCGGCGGCACTTCCAACACCGGCATCACTTGGCAAAAATATTGCGCCATAATGGTCAACCGCCCGTAAGCTTTGCTGTTCGGAGCGGCGCACAGCCGCTTCACCACCTCTTTTTGCAACATAAAATGCATATCTTGAATGCTGTCGTAGTAGTTAAATAGGTGAAACATCAACGGGGTAGAAATATTATATGGTAAATTCCCGAATACCCGCACTTTCTGCCCCGCCTGTTCACACAGCTGACGGAAGTCGACTTGCATCGCATCTTGTTCAATCACGCTCAGTTTTTGATGTAAAAATGGATGATGACGTAAGCGTTCCGCCAGATCGCGATCCAGCTCGATGACGGTTAAGCGATCCAATTGTTCCGCCACCGGCTCGGTCAAGGCGCCCAAGCCCGGTCCGATTTCCACTAAGTATTGATCTTTTTGCGGATAAATCGCGGCAACAATCCCTTGGATCACGTGTTGATCATGCAAAAAATTCTGCCCGAAGCGTTTACGAGCGGTATGGCCTAAATGTTTTTTTGAATTCATAAATCGTTTGTCTGTTGATAAGAAAATGATGATTAAGTATAAAACAAAAATCCCGCTAAGTGCGGGATTTTCTCTCAATTTCTTTGACACTAAAGTGCGGTTAGATTAATTCAATATTTTAATCTGGGCACGTTTGCGCAGCCCACTAACCCAGTTTTTAGACTCTGCCTGAGCCTGCTTGTTGACAATCTGCTCGTAGGCTTTTTGGCGATAGAAATCATCGGTTTTATCACCCTTGCGGGTGTCGGTGACTTCTAAAATATGCCAACCGTATTCGGTTTTAAATGGCTGAGTAATTGTGCCTGTTTTGCTGCTTCTCACCATTTTGGCAAATTCCGGCACATAATTTTCCGGAAAGGCAAAACCCAAATCACCGCCTTTGTCACCGGAGAGATAGTCTTTGGAATTGGCTTTTGCTGCCGCTTCAAAGGTGGTTTTCTTCGCCAGAATATCAGCACGAATTTTACTTAATTCCGCTTTCGCTTTGGCGTCAGTCAGAATCGGGTTGGTTTTTAACAAAATATGCCGCACCCGATATTCCGGCGCAGTATGTTTTTTCACGGTGCCACGCTTTTCCGCCTGTTTTTGCAAATCACTGCCCAGTGTTTCCACTTGCTCACGAGTCACATCAATGCTTTTACCGATATTTTGCTGACGTACTTCGTTCATCAACAATTGGTGCGCAATTTGGTTGCGGTATTCATGATAATTCACGCCCTGATAATCCAGCACGTCCAGTAGCTGTCCCCAAGTCAGACCGTTGCTCTCGGCAACACTTTGAAAAACTTTATCGACCTGTGCACTGCTGATTCGAACCCCCGATTCCTGAATAGCCTGCTGCACCAAAATATCGTCGATAATCCCGTCCAAGGCTTTTTGACGATTAGCGGCGTTATCGGCTTTTCTACCCAACTCTTTTTTGACCTGACTAGCCAAAATTGGGTAACCATTCACTGTAGCAACGACCTTTTCCGCCGCACTCGTATGTAGGGGCATCAATATCGTGAACAATAATGCCAAACTAGAAATAAATTTACGATTAATACAAGTTAGTTTCATTGATACTTCCGTTTGTTTTAATTAAAGCCTAAAACCAAGATATATGCTTAGAGTTTAGTTTTGCAAAAAAATTCCAATTTCCGCAGATAATCTGCCACAATCGCTCAATTCTTCAGCAAATACCGAAAAACTGCTGTAACTTTGCACAATTAATCTGCTGCATAGCCATTTGCTGCTAACAGCTGCCCATCAAGATAAGCTTTTTCATCACGTAATTGCAGCCGTCCTTGTGCAAACCAGGCGACTACTAACGGATAAATCTGCACTTCCTGTGCTTTCACCCGTTCCATAACCTCATCGAGGCTGTCATCGGCAAAAACCGGCACTTTCGCTTGCAACACGATTGCACCGGCATCCACTGCTTCATTGACAAAATGCACCGTGGTGCCATGTTCGTCATCTCCGGCATCAATAGCCCGCTGATAGGTGTTCAATCCCGGGTATTTTGGCAACAGTGACGGGTGAATATTCAAAATTTTGCCGTTGAAACGCTGAATAAAAAGCGGTGTCAAAATTTTCATATAGCCCGCCAACACCACCAGATCGACCTGTTGCTGCTGCAAATAATCAGCAATCGCCACGTCCATGCTCTGATTATCGGTATAGGCTTCACGCAAAAAAGTGCGGTGTTCAATGCCGGCCTGCTGCGCCCGCTGTAAACCGTATGCTTGTGCGTTATTGCTGACTACGCTAACGATGCTACCCTTAATTCTGCCACTCGCACAAGCATCAATCAATGCCTGCAAATTACTGCCTTCACCGGAAATCAATACTGCAATTCTGATCATGCCGTTTTGCCTCACGCCGACATCACGACTTGTGCCGTTTCATCAGCGGCTAATGCTTCAATTTGACCGATCACCCAGGCTTTTTCTCCGGCTTGCCGCAACAACGCAAGTGCGGTTTCTACATCTTTTTGTGGCAGCGCAATCACCATGCCCACGCCACAGTTAAACGTGCGGTACATTTCATGACGTTCGATATTGCCTTGCTGTTGCAACCAGTTAAATACGGCTGGCCACTGCCAGCTACTTTCTTGAATATTAGCTTTGACATGTGCCGGCAACACACGCGGAATATTTTCCCAAAAGCCACCACCGGTTAAATGGGAAATAGCGTGCACATCAACATGTTTAATCAGCTGCAAGACCGATTTGACGTAAATCTTCGTTGGCGCCAGCAGGTATTCCGCCAACGGCTTGCCATCAACTAATTCGTTCGCAGCATCAGCGCCACTGACTTCTAACACTTTGCGAATCAGGGAATAACCGTTAGAGTGCGGTCCGCTTGACGCTAAGGCAATCAAGCTATCGCCAACTTTCACCTTACTGGCGTCAATAATTTCTTCTTTTTCCACCACACCAACACAGAATCCTGCCAAGTCGTAATCGCCTTGATGATACATACCCGGCATTTCAGCGGTTTCACCACCGACCAACGCACAGCCCGACTGTTCACAGCCGTCGGCAATACCTTTAATCACATCCGCCGCTACATCAACATCCAATTTGCCGGTGGCATAATAATCGAGAAAGAACAGCGGTTCTGCGCCCTGTACCACCAAATCATTGACACACATCGCCACCAAATCGATGCCAATAGTATCGTGTTTGTTCAAATCAATCGCCAAGCGTAATTTGGTGCCGACCCCGTCGGTGCCTGAAACCAAAATCGGCTCTTTATATTTGCTCGGAATCGCACACAACGCACCAAAACCGCCAAGTCCGCCCATCACTTCTGGGCGACGAGTACGCTTTACATCCTCTTTGATTCTGCCAACCAAGTCATTTCCCGCATTAATATCCACACCGGCGTCTTTATAACTTAATGAGTTTTTTTCCACGATACATTCCTGTTTAAATTGATGACAAAAGGCATATTCAGCAGCGTTCAGTAGTCGTATGTAACGCTTGTAAGCGGTCATAATTGTAGCATGCCTGCCTATTTTTTGGCGATAGCTAATTTAGCGCCGATTGATGTTTGCTCTCAATGCATAAAAAACTGTTAATTCGCCGCTCTATCTATTAGAATTTATCGGATCTAACCTCAAGGAGCCCAAAATGAAACTTGTCCAAGTAAAACATCCTCTTATCAAACATAAATTAGGCTTGATGCGTGCCGCAGAAATCAACACCAAAGATTTTCGTGAATTGGCAACTGAAGTCGGCAGCCTATTAACCTATGAAGCCACTGCAGATTTAGAAACGGAAAATGTGATTATCGACGGTTGGAACGGGCCGGTCGAAGTTGAACGCATCAAAGGCAAAAAAGTGACGGTAGTGCCTATTTTACGTGCCGGACTGGGCATGATGGACGGCGTGTTGGAACATATTCCTAGTGCCAGAATCAGTGTAGTCGGGATGTATCGTAACGAAGAGACGTTAGAGCCGGTGCCGTACTTTCAAAAACTGGCAGGCGATCTGGAAGAACGCTTGGCAATCGTGGTCGATCCGATGTTGGCAACCGGTGGCTCGATGGTAGCGACAATTGATTTGTTGAAACAAAAAGGCTGCCAACAAATTAAAGTTTTGGTGCTAGTCGCTGCACCGGAAGGAATTGCCGCACTGGAAAAAGCTCATCCTGATGTCGAACTTTATACTGCTTCAGTGGACGATCATCTAAACGAACAAGGTTATATTATTCCTGGGCTAGGTGATGCAGGGGATAAAATTTTCGGCACAAAATAATCGTCTTAACCGCACTTTATGATGACTTTAGCACGGGAAACTTATCATGCAAAATACCATTCCGCACGGCGATGAGCTGCCGGCTCAGAGCCTGCCAAAACAAGCATTTGTCGGGCTACAAATGTTGTTTGTCGCCTTCGGCGCCTTAGTTTTAGTACCGTTAATTGTGGGATTAGACAGCAATACCGCACTTTTAACCGCCGGAGTCGGCACATTGCTGTTCCAACTCTGCACCCGCCGCCAAGTTCCTATTTTCCTCGCTTCTTCTTTCGCTTTCATCGCCCCGATGCAATACGGCATCGCCACTTGGGGGCTTTCAGTCACCATGGGCGGCTTGATGTTCGCCGGTCTGGTGTATATTGCACTCAGCGGCTTGGTCAAACTCAAAGGTGCCGGCATTTTACAGCGGGTCTTTCCACCCGTTGTGGTTGGTCCAATTATCATTATTATCGGCATGGGATTAGCGCCACTGGCGGTGAATATGGCGATTGGCAAAGGCGGCGACGGTTCGCAACTTTACCCATATCAACAAGCAATTCTAGTATCAATGGTGACTTTGGTCACAACGTTAGTGGTGGCGGTATTCGCCAAAGGGCTGATGAAATTGATTCCGATTATGCTGGGCATCACCGTTGGTTATATTTTAGCGCTGTGTTTAGGTTTGGTTGATTTCACGCCGATTCAACAAGCAGCCTGGTTTAGTGTGCCGACACTCACCACGCCAGAGTTTAAACTGGAAGCGATTTTATACTTATTGCCCATCGCCATTGCGCCGGCAATTGAACACGTTGGCGGCATTATGGCGATCAGTTCGGTCACAGGCAAAGACTTCTTGAAACAACCGGGATTGCACCGCACTTTGCTTGGTGATGGCATCGCCACCTCTGCGGCGTCTTTCTTGGGCGGTCCGCCCAACACCACTTATGCCGAAGTGACCGGTGCGGTGATGCTAACTCGTAATTTCAATCCGAAAATCATGACTTGGGCAGCTTGTTGGGCAATCGCAATTTCATTTTGTGGCAAAGTCGGCGCTTTTTTGGCGACAATTCCAACCGTTGTGATGGGCGGAATTATGATGTTGGTGTTCGGTTCAATTGCAGTGGTTGGCATGAGTACGCTGATTAAAGCACAAGTCAATGTGTCTGAACCCAGAAATCTGTGCATCATCTCGGTGGTGCTGACCTTTGGAATCGGCGGTATGATGCTAAATGTCGGAGAAGTCTCTTTAAAAGGCATCAGCTTGTGTGCTATCGTGGCTGTGATTATGAATTTGGTGTTGCCAAAAACCAAAGAAGACACCATCAACTAAAATGACATCAATGGCGGCGTAACCCGTTTGCGCCGCTGGCCATAGCGATAAGATAACGGACAGCAATGACAGCAGGTAATGTTTTGACCTCACCAATTCAACTGACCTTACCCATTCAACAAGCCGATGATTTGACGCTGCAAAACTTCTGTGGCGAAAACAATCCGATGCTGTTGGATTCGCTGTTGCATGCTCTACAAAAACCTCGGCAATCCTTTTTCTATGTCTATGGCGAAAAGGGATGTGGCAAAAGCCATCTACTAAAAGCCTGTTGTCACTTACTGTTTGATCGTGGCGGTCATGCCAGTTTTATCCCACTGGAACAAGCCAGCCTATTCTCTCCGGACGTTCTAGACAATCTGGAAACCCAAGATCTAGTCTGTATTGACGATCTACAAACCATTGCCGGACAGCTCAAATGGGAAACCGCACTTTTTGATTTGTATAATCGGATTAAAGAGCAAGGCAACACGATTCTAATCTTAAGTGCCAACTCATCGCCACGCCACCTGCCAGTGCAATTGAATGATCTGCGCTCCCGTTTGAGTTGGGGCGAAACCCATAAACTGCAACCACTGAACGAGCAACAAAAATTAACAGCCCTGCAACAACGCGCTTATCAACGCGGTTTGGAACTACCGGACGAAGTTGGACTGTTTTTGTTAAAACGGCTTGAACGCGACAGCAAAAGCTTATTCGATACTTTACAAAAACTCGATCAAGCCTCGCTGCAAGCGCAACGCAAACTCACCATCCCTTTTGTGAAGCACAGCCTACAGTTATAAAATGTCCAGAATCCGTTCTAATGGTCGTGCGATTCTGGCATGATCGCCGTTGATCACAATCGGACGCTCCAGCAACGCCGGATTCTCAACCATTACTTGCAACAACTCTGTTTGGCTCAACTCGCTATTTGCCAAGCCTAAAGTGCGGTACAACTCATCATTAACCCGCATCATTTCACGCACATCCGCTACACCCAGCTGCTGTGCTAACTGTTGCAATTCCGCCAGTGAATACCTTTTTTGTAAATACAGTTCAATCTCGATTTCCTGTCCTTGATTCTCTAAAAATGTCAATGTGTCACGGCTTTTAGAACAACGTGGATTATGCAAAATTTTAACGCTCATACTTCCCTCTCAAATAGAATAATTTCCTGTTCCAAACTAGTTTTAATCTTTCATAAAGTCAATAACTTGTTATAATCAAAAAATCGCATTTAATTGAACAATATAGCCAAGCGATTAGCCCTAACGATAAAAAATCAAATCAAACAGGAAAGCAATTTATGTGGGAAATGTTTCAAAAATGGTACAGACGGCGTTTTAGTGATCCGCAAGCGCTGGGGTTATTCGCCATTCTTCTTTTCATCTTTGTCGCCATCTATTTTTTCAGCGATATTATTGCGCCACTGTTGATTGCGCTCGTTTTGGCTTATTTGCTGGAAGCGCCGATCAGGCTTTTATCAAACAAGCTCAAATTACCACGCCCGGTTTCTGTCAGCATTTCGTTACTGTTGTTTGCAGCCAGTATTATCTTTATTCTGGTGGTACTACTGCCACGTTTATGGACGCAAACCATCTCCTTAGCGCAAGATTTACCGGCGATGATCAATCAGCTACATCATTGGCTGCTGACGCTGCCGGAACATTATCCGGGGCTGATCGACTACCCGATGCTCGATTCGCTGTTCAGCAACCTGCGCACCAAACTACTGGCATTTGGCGAGTCGGCACTGCGTTACTCGCTGTCCTCGTTGCTCAGTTTGGTGACCATCGGAATTTATGCCTTTTTAGTGCCACTGATGGTGTTCTTTTTGGTAAAAGACAAACAAGTCTTGATTGAAGGTGTACTACGTTTTATGCCACGCAACCGCACTTTGGCTTCGCAAGTCTGGCGTGAAATGCAAACCCAAATCTCCAACTACATTCGTGGCAAATTTCTTGAGATTATTGTTGTCGGCGCTATCACCTATGTGCTGTTGCTATTTTTCGATTTGCGCTATCCGCTACTGTTGGCATTCGGTGTTGGTTTATCGGTGTTGGTGCCTTACGTTGGCGCGGTGTTAATCACCATCCCGATTATGCTAGTAGCACTGGTACAGTTTGGGATCAGCCCAACCTTCTGGTACCTGATGTTGAGTTACATCATCATTCAGATTCTGGACGGCAACCTGCTGGTACCGATTTTGTTCTCTGAAGCCGTCAATTTACACCCACTGATCATCATCTTAGCCGTATTGATCTTTGGCGGTTTGTGGGGCTTCTGGGGTGTATTTTTTGCTATTCCGTTGGCAACATTGGTGAAAGCCGTGGTTAATGCTTGGCCATCGAATGACGACATCGAACAAGCATAATATGGTATCAAGTGCGGTTTCAAACCGCACTTGATGCTAGCGCGCTAAATAATCCAGCACCAGTTGAGCATGATCTTTGGTTTTAAATTGATCGAACACTTGCTCAATCACACCGTTTTCATCAATCAAAAAACTGATCCGATGGATCCCGTCATAAGTACGTCCCATAAATTTTTTCTCACCCCACACCCCAAATTGCTCAGCAACTTGATGATCAGGATCGGACAGCAAGGTAAAATTCAGTGCTTTTTTCTCAACAAAATTGTGTAATTTCGTGGGTAAATCCGGACTAATTCCCAAAATTACCACGCCTAACTGTGCCAATTCTACTTTACTGTCACGCAGATCACAGGCTTGCGTAGTGCAGCCCGGCGTCAACGCTTTCGGGTAAAAATAGACCAGCACTTTACGCCCCCGAAAATCAGATAGCCTCACGCTCTCCCCAACTTGATTCAACAGGCTGAACTCTGGTGCCAACGCACCGCACTTTAAGATCGATAACATCCTTTCTCCTCATTTTTTCCATTTTATGTTGTTCAAATTTATCACTAAAGCACACTTTTTTCACTTTTTTTGATTTATATGCAGGAAAATAGAAAAAGCACTTGCAAACTGTCGTCATTTTGGCAATCTAAGTTAAAATTTTCATCAATAAAACCAACAAAAAATCTACAGGAGAAGTTTTATGTCGGCCAGCAACCCTCTATTTTCAGGCAGTATCGTTGCCTTAGTCACCCCAATGGATAGTGCCGGAGAAGTCAATTACAGCGAATTGGAAGCCCTTGTCAATTTCCATATCGAAGCGGGAACCGATGCTATCGTTTCCGTCGGCACCACCGGTGAATCCGCCACACTCAGCATTGATGAAAATGTAAAGGTTATTCTGAAGACCGTCGAGTACGCCGCTGGACGCATTCCAATTATTGCCGGCGCCGGCGCCAACGCCACCAGTGAAGCGATTGTCATGACCAAACTGCTGCATGGCAGCGGTGTCGCCGGCTGCCTGTCAGTGGTGCCTTACTACAACAAACCAACCCAAGAAGGCATGTTCCAACACTTTAAAGCAATTGCCGAAAGCACCGACCTGCCGCAAATTCTGTACAACGTACCGGGACGCACCGGTAGTGACCTGAAACCGGAAACCGTCGCCCGTTTAGCAAAAATCCCAAACATCGTCGGCATCAAAGAAGCCACCGGTGATGTCAGCCGAGTAACAACTATCAAAGCACTGGCAGGAGAAGATTTTATCGTGCTGAGCGGCGATGACGCCACCGGTTTAGAAGCGATGAAAGCCGGCGGCGAAGGCGTGATCTCCGTCACCAACAACGTTGCCGCCGCCGATATGGCAAAAATGTGCCACTTCGCCCTCAACGGTGATTTTGCCCAAGCCGATGAAATCAACAACCGCTTAATGCCACTGCACAAAGACTTATTTGTTGAATCCAACCCGATTCCAGTCAAATGGGCATGTTACAAAATCGGCTTAATCAGCAACCCATTCCTGCGCCTACCACTGACCGTATTGAGCGAACAAGCCCAACCGATCGTGACTGCTGCGCTACAAAGCGCTGGATTGCTGAAATAAGTATTGCCCCAGTTTCTATTTAGGAATCGAAAATAATCTGCATCTCAAGAGTTCGCATATTTTACCAACGAACTGAGATGCAGATTTTAAATATCACATTGTTTTAAATAACAACCACTTATATTGTATAATATTTCTCTACCTCTTTGATAAGTTGAATTTTCAACTCACGTTCCTACGAAGAAGCGAGGTGTACGAAGGCTACATCCACGACCACCTCGCCGGCGGTTTCAACTCACGCTCCTGCGAAGGAGCGAGTAGTGTTCCGGTGTCGGAATCGCTTTTTGCACGTCTGTTTCAACTCACGCTCCTGCGAAGGAGCGAGTATAGATATGACCAGCCATCGAGACGAGATCGGCGTTTCAACTCACGCTCCTGCGAAGGAGCGAGTTTTGTATTTTTCAATAAGCACATAATCATGTGAGTTTCAACTCACGCTCCTGCGAAGGAGCGAGACACGCCAATCATCTATATTGGCAATTAATACTTGTTTCAACTCACGCTCCTGCGAAGGAGCGAGATCCGTATCTTTCCACGGTAAAAACCGTGCTAGTGTTTCAACTCACGCTCCTGCGAAGGAGCGAGCTGCATTACCGACATAGCTCATCATTTATCACTCGTTTCAACTCACGCTCCTGCGAAGGAGCGAGCTTTAAAACCCTTTAACTCAAAGCCCGCTTGGCTCGTTTCAACTCACGCTCCTGCGAAGGAGCGAGATTGTTTGGATTGCTATATTCAACTTCAACGGCTGTTTCAACTCACGCTCCTGCGAAGGAGCGAGTCCCCTTGGCAAACTTAATAAATTTGGATTTAATGTTTCAACTCACGCTCCTGCGAAGGAGCGAGACCCCAGAGAGTGAGACCGCAGCAAAAGAGATAGTTTCAACTCACGCTCCTGCGAAGGAGCGAGTCTACTTCATATTCGTAAACCGCATGATCAACTGTTTCAACTCACGCTCCTGCGAAGGAGCGAGCGATCCGTTTGAAAGTACGGTTGAAATTAAGCTAGTTTCAACTCACGCTCCTGCGAAGGAGCGAGCAATCATAAACTTCTTTTTGTTGGGAGTGATACAGTTTCAACTCACGCTCCTGCGAAGGAGCGAGGTGAAATCTGGTTCGTTCATCCGTTGCACCTATTGTTTCAACTCACGCTCCTGCGAAGGAGCGAGAGAAGCACGCAACAGATCCGCCCAGCTTTTAGCCGTTTCAACTCACGCTCCTGCGAAGGAGCGAACGCAATAATACCCACGGCTTTCTAACTCCCCTGTTTCAACTCACGCTCCTGCGAAGGAGCGAGTCACGCCGGATCAGTGTATCGGCGGATGCAATCTGTTTCAACTCACGCTCCTGCGAAGGAGCGAGGTGCTGCTCAGGTGTCAATGTCTCCACACCAAGGTTTCAACTCACGCTCCTGCGAAGGAGCGAGTGGTGTTGATACAGGCTTGAACCCATTCCAACTAGTTTCAACTCACGCTCCTGCGAAGGAGCGAGAAGGCTCAATTCCAAACTATATGCAAGAAATGAAGTTTCAACTCACGCTCCTGCGAAGGAGCGAGACTTTCACGGGCTTCCTTAACGCTTTTTTGCGCGGTTTCAACTCACGCTCCTGCGAAGGAGCGAGTACACCGACAAGCCGCGAGTTTCACGGAGCAGTGGTTTCAACTCACGCTCCTGCGAAGGAGTGAGTTCCCTCCCCTCTATCATACCAACATATGGACAGAGTTTCAACTCACGCTCCTGCGAAGGAGCGAGGCTTCTGGCGGAGAGCCATTCTTACCACCAGACGGTTTCAACTCACGCTCCTGCGAAGGAGCGAGTATGAAGTAGAAAAGGAAGTTGTCGAGGAGTGTATGTTTCAACTCACGCTCCTGCGAAGGAGCGAGAACGTTTAAATTGCCCTGATCGTTGGGCAAGCTGTTTCAACTCACGCTCCTGCGAAGGAGCGAGTTATTCTTGTGATAATCAAATCGCCGATGAGCTGGTTTCAACTCACGCTCCTGCGAAGGAGCGAGCTTTTACCTCTTGTATTGCGTTATCAATTGCACCACGTTTCAACTCACGCTCCTGCGAAGGAGCGAGATTCAGGAGATATTCTGACATTGAATTTTCCATTGTTTCAACTCACGCTCCTGCGAAGGAGCGAGATACACAACGAATTTGGAGGCAGCCGCCATGACGAATGTTTCAACTCACGCTCCTGCGAAGGAGCGAGTCCAATCTCCATTTTCCCATTTGATTTTTCCGCAGTTTCAACTCACGCTCCTGCGAAGGAGCGAGACCAGCAGTTGATTAACACTCTGGCACAAGAACGTGTTTCAACTCACGCTCCTGCGAAGGAGCGAGTTATTCTTGTGATAATCAAATCGCCGATGAGCTGGTTTCAACTCACGCTCCTGCGAAGGAGCGAGCGCATATATCCAGTGGTTTGGCGTTTGCTATTGGCGGTTTCAACTCACGCTCCTGCGAAGGAGCGAGCAAAATTAAGGACGCGGATCGGCGTAATCTGATCGGTTTCAACTCACGCTCCTGCGAAGGAGCGAGTCCTCGACATGCGAGATGTCATCTACGGTGAGTATGTTTCAACTCACGCTCCTGCGAAGGAGCGAGATCGGGTTGTAAAGTCTATTGTTGATAACATTAGTTTCAACTCACGCTCCTGCGAAGGAGCGAGGATTGCACGCCGATCATCTCTTAATCATTGTGGATGTTTCAACTCACGCTCCTGCGAAGGAGCGAGTCACATTCTTGAAGTTTTCCAAAATTGTCAGATTGTTTCAACTCACGCTCCTGCGAAGGAGCGAGTCTCAGACAAGCAAGGCCGTGGTCTATTCAGTGTGTTTCAACTCACGCTCCTGCGAAGGAGCGAGTGAAACATTGCCGCTTTGGCTTGTGGGAAAGGTCGTAGTTTCAACTCACGCTCCTGCGAAGGAGCGAGTGCCTACCTGTAATTTGTTGTTCTATAAGGCTAATAAAACCTTATTTCGCCAATTACTTTGGTGATAGCACTTTAAGTTATTTTAGCATAGCAAAATAACTATTTTCTATCCAAATTGTTAAAGAAATCAACCATCGCCAATCTCCCAGCATTTTTATGAGAACAACAGGTTAGCGCGCTACACAATCAGTGTATCTTTGAATATATCTACCGCAGCTTTTGCGCCATGGTGTTCCACTTTGCGCCGCCATTTGCTGCCGAGGTGGTAAAAACGCAGGCTGTCGGTTTCGGGTTGATAAATTGCCAGTAATTTGGCTTTCAGGCTCACCCATTGGTCGGGGGCGATGTCGCATTCGAATACCGAATATTGCACGCGCACGCCGTAGTCTAGGCACAGTTTGGCAATCCGCCGCAGGCGTGCTTGGCCTTCGGGGTCTGCCAGCGAAATATCGTAAGTAATCAGCATCAGCATGGGCTACCTCATCAAAAACGGCGGATATTCGGCCAAATCACCACGCAAATGCCGCGCCAGCAACATGGCTTGAATATAAGGCAGTAAGCCGATTTCCACTTCTTCCTGCAAATACGGATGAATGATTTTTTCCTGCTTTTTGGCTTGCAGGCTTTGAAACAACAGCTTGCGTGCATCCGCCTTGATATTCACTGCGCCGCTGGCTTCCGTTTCAAAATCCTGTAGGCGGATTTGGCCGCGGTTAATCAGGCTCAGCACCATTCTGTCTACCCACCAAGCGCGGAATTCTTCCAAAATATCTTGTGCCAAACTGTCGCGCCCCGGCCGGTCGGCGTGCAGAAAACCGACTTGCGGATCCAGCCCCACGCTTTGCAGCGCGCCGCTGATGTCCTTGCCCAACACGCTGTACAGAAACGACAGCAGCGCATTGACCGGATCACGCGGCGGGCGGCGGTTGCGGCCGTTAAACACAAAACCGCACTTTTCCGTCAACAAATGCTGAAATACGCCGAAATAGCGCGAAGCCGCATCGCCCTCAATGCCGCGAATCAGCGCCAGATTATCCGCCCGCTGCAATTGGCTCAAACTGAAATTCAAAGCACTAATGGCCGTCTGAACCTCGTCATGTTCGCCATGATTACGCTGCCTGCGCTGCAACACCCGCTTCGACGACTGGATTTTCGCCGCAATGATATTGCGCGCAATCGCCACCGGATGCTGCTCCGACACCTTATACTGCGCCCGCCGCAGCAACACATTGCCACTCTGCCGCCCCTGCAACCGCCCGAGATAATGCCCGTTTTCGGTAAAAAACGCCAGATTGACATTATTTTCCCCGCAAAACCCCAACAAAAATGGCGACACCAACACATTACCGAAACAGAAAATATGCGCAATCGAATGCATCGGCAACTGCAACAGCTTCTGCCGCTCGCCTTCAACGGTTTTTTCAATCACCAAGGTTTCCCGTTCTTTATGCAAGTAAGTGCCTTGGGTGGTGATGTAAAGTGTGTTTTGCAATTTACGCATCACTCTCCTCCCGATATAAAGCGGCGATATAAGCTGCCGACCTATCCCGCTTCAACAAAACAGGCTGGCACAGCTCCAACAACGAACACGCCTTGCAATGCTTGCCATACACAGGCAGTGGGGTTTCGCCGCTTTCCAGCAGCGACCGCACTTTGGCAATCACTGCCAATGTTTCTTGCCTAAGGCTGTCTGAAAACAATATCGGCTCACGGTGGCGGGTTTGCTGATACCACAATGCGCCCTCGTCCACCGTTTTGCCGGTCATTTCTTCCAAACACAAAGCCTGCGCGCAAAGCTGGATTTCGTCCCAATGCTCGGGCTTAGGTTTGCCCCGTTTGTATTCCACCGGTTTCAGACGGCCTGTTGCCAGCTCGTGTTCGACCATATCGAGAATACCGCTCAAACCCAAGGCTTCCGCTGATACATGTACGCTGCGTTCAAAGCGAATGCCTTTGCGGGTTTCCGGCTCGCCCGAATCCACCCGCTCATGCAACGCCCTGCCCTGTGCGGTCAAAAAATTCTCCGCCCATACCTGCTCGTTATGGATCAACGCACATTGACGCGGACAAAACGCGTAGTGTTGCAGGGCGGAGAGGGAGATGGTGCGCATGGTTAGAAGCCGTCAATCTCTTCGGGTTTTAATCCGTCCAAATTGTTCAGCACATAGCTGCCGTCTGCATTCACGCTCAGGCTGCCGTGTACTTTGGCGGATGAATATTGACCGGATTTGCAGTTGTGCTCCCACCAAATCAGCTTCAATACCTGCATACTGCCCTCGGGGCGGGCGGAAGAGGCATCGCCTTCAAACAATTTGCTCAGCACGGCTTTGATTTTTTCGGCATCGTCATCGCTGAAACCGGTGCGCTCCGCCAATTGCGGCGACATGGCGCCATAGGCAACATAAATGCCTTTGTCGATACGGTGTTTCATGCCCATGGTGTCGGAGCTTTTCTTCACATCACTATCCCCATCACCATTAACACTTTTGGTAATTTGTGTACTTGTAATGATAATAGGCTCAATACTAAATGCAGAATGAACGGTAACAGGGCCACGTACTGCAATAGAAACACCACTTTCATCTTTTCCGCTAAAAGCAAATACTTGGCCAAAACTGCGTACGTCCAGCCATTTTTTGCAAGCTTGCTTTGCTATTTCGTCTTTTTTAACTTCTGCTCCTTTTTTGGATTTTTTCTCTTCTTGGGCTTCATCCGTTACCTCTGGCAGTTGTTTTAAGAAAGTATCATAACGATTTTTCAAACTCACCATTCCGTCATCTTTTCGCTCATTTGCTTGCACAAAAATAGCATCGCCGCTATCTTGCAAACGGTCGCGGATTTTGCGTTTCAGACAGACATCGGTCATTTCCCCCTTGCCTGAAACATCTACACGGGGGCGGTTTCCGTTTAAGGGGTCGCCATTGGGATTGGCATTTTGTACGCCGATAATCAGGGCGAAGTCGATTTTTTTAGTTAAGCTCATTGGTTTTTCCTTTGAATGTTGGTTATTTATTCACTTGCTTCGATTTTCTTTTGCTTAGTGGCTTGACGCTCGGCAATTTGACGATTTATCTCCATCAATTGGCAATGGTAACCCAGCAGAAATTCACCGCTTAATTTCCCATCATTTTTATATTCCTCTGTATCAAACAAATCCATAACCTCTCCAATGGATTGTTTATAAAAATCTTTTCCACGACTGGTTAAATAATTTTTATATGGAACCAGAGATTTTTCAAGATTCAGCCATGTGCTGTATGGCTGATGGGCAAACTGCTGAAAATAACGTTCTGCATTGGTTGCCCTCGTAGGTGCTTTCTTACCATTTTGCAAATACAAGGCGTACCATTCCAATTTTTCGGCTTGAGCAATCAATCTACCGTATAAATAATCGCGTGAATGGTTTTCTTTATCTAAAGCCATAGAGTAGTTTCTCCGTTGTGATGAATTGTGATAACGAGCCCAATAGCCCCTGTGTAAGGCACAGGCTACGCCGATATTGCGTTGCCAATGCTCTTTTTGCTCCTTTTCTCCGTCTTTGTTTTGATACCTTGTGAAAGGATTGCAGGCTGTCTGAAAACTTTGTTGTACCAAATCTTTGGGTATCGGCACACTTCTTCCACCAGCAATGACAGGCAACAAGCGGGCGTAAAGTTGCTTTTTCAATTTATCGCTAAGGTTTCTGCCATATACTGCTTGAGCAATGTTTTTTGGTGATGGCGGAATAATCTCCAAAATCATTTTTTTCTTTTTGCCATCTTGTGTTTCATATAAATAGCGTTGATACCAAGAGAAATCATCTACCCAAGCATCCAGATTGGCAAAATAGTTTTCAGGCAAAAACTCCTGATAATAGGTTAATGCCATACGCCCCGGCGTGGCCGAATCCAACATCAATAAAGAAATCTGCTCATGTTCATTTAATTGTGCTTTCAAGCCGTGCAGTTTCTTTTTAATCAGTTCGGCGGCTGTCTGACCAATATTGGCTGACCAATCTTTTGGGTTGCTGCTTTCAGACGGCCTGTTTTCATCGCTCGTCTCTACAATCGCCAAATCATCATCAGCATCAAGATGGTCGTAATTATCTTGCAAGGGGGAAGGTACGGTTTCACCGTTGATTGCCCAAGCAACGGTGACCTGTTCGCCATTCTTGATTCCTTGGCGACTGATTAGCCATTTCAAAATATTAAATGCTTTTTGAGATACGTCATTCCCTAAGACTACAGCTTGCTTATCTGTTAAAAAACGCCCAAGAAAAGTTAAGCCATCTGTATCATTAGCTGAAACCAGCTTAGCATTACCTATAATTTTAGGGTAAGCCTCTGAAGGATAATCTTGCTCACCTGTGATGTAGCATAAATCTTTTTGCTTAACGCTTTCTTTTTCGCTTTTACTTTCTTGATGCTCAATCCATGCAGTTTGAATACTTTTTTTGCTCCATAGATCTGAATGGAGGTCATTTTCCATTTCCACAGCCCATACAATTGTTAAATCAAATGGGTCATCTTTTTCTGACATAAGAATATTATTCTCAAAAGAGAAAGTTTTTTTCTCAAGCAAATCTTCAATGAGAGAGCCTTTTTGCACATATTGCAAAACAATCTCAATCTCTTTTAAATCAGTTTCTTGCACCCAATCCGATAACTGATTTTCATAAAATGAAAAACCATTCTGATATTTCCCCTTTTCTGAATTTATAAATTGTTGCTTATTTTCATCTGAATCGGACAAAAATCTTGCCCATTTTGCGCCTCCCTTTGCTCCAGCTTTTTGCATAGCCAATTTTGACAAATATTCAAGGGTTAAATATTTCTCTGCTGTTTTTGCAAGATATTGCAAGCTGTCATGCAAGGCATATGCAGCAATCGTTGAACCAGAGCGCTTTGATGACTTTTCAGTTACTTGGATAGGAACTTGCTTCTTGCTCTCAAAACGTTCGGCATGAACCAATTCCGCCTTGTCATTCAATACCACTTTCAAATGAACCGCTTTGGGCATATGAAAAGGTAAAGCCAAGTCCTCATCTTCCAGCCCTTTAGCTTGTACATATTCATACGTCCGATAAAGTTTCTGTATCCAACTCATAACCCAAGCTCCTTCGCTTCCTCTTCCACCGCCTTAAGGTTTTCGCCGCGGCCAAAGGATTTTTCAGGCAGCATTTGGCGGATAAAACGGGTTTTCAGACGGTCTGCATCATCGACAGACGGAAATTCAATTACGCCGTTTTGCATACTCGCCCGCCAAAAACGGCTGACCAATTCATTATTTCCGGTTTCCTCGGGATAGCCGAAGCTGTGGAACATCAAGCCGAAATCCAAATTCGGCACTTCATCGTAAAAGCCTTTGCCTTCGCCAAATTCGCACGGCTCAACATAGCCTTGGCAATCGCGCGTGCCCAAAAATATATCCTGTCTGCCGCCACGCGCCAGCATCCGTTCGGCAATGGCGAGGTGTTTGGCGGGAATGCGGTCTTCAACCAAATTCGGCTGGTGCAGATTCCATTCAAAATGGGCTTCCACCTGATATTCGACATCTTGCAAAAAAGTATAAATCGCCAAGGTATTGCCGCCGTCCCAATTGAGCGGTTTGGTCGATTTGCTCTGCGTTTGAATCGCTTTCATTACCCGGATGCGGTCGATATGCCAGATCAATGTCGGCTTCCAGTAAATACTGCGGACGATGCCTTTTATCGCTTCATAAGTCGGCACTTGATAGCTGAATTTTTCGCCGCCGATTTTGGTCACCGGATCAGTAAACAAGGCCTGCCGCCCCCATACGCAAAAACTGATTTTATTTTTCATAATTCTCCTAAGCGTTTAAAAAATCCATCGGTGCGACTTCATCAACCGCCAAGCCGTATTCTTGGCTGTAATAGGGTTCTTTCAAATAGTAAATACCCGTATCCGCGATTGGCCGTATCGCCTCTTCTTTGAGCAATTTGTCCCAAACATGGGGAAACACATTTACACTAAAGCGCTGCGCCTGCGCCAATAAGCGGTAAAACTGTTTAGGGTCGTACTCGCCGCACAATTGGGCAATCAATTCTTTACCATCGCCATAAGGCACAATCACCGCACGCGTAGGCGCATCAATCGCTTGGAATGCCCGCCCCGCACTTTTGAACGACTGCATCAGCAAAGGGTATTGTTTGTTTTGTTTGCGTTTATCGTTTTTGGCGGCATACACATTGTGGCGGTTATTACTCAACCAATCCAACAGGCTGCCTGAAGTGCTGTTTGCAACGTGATACGTCATCTCGCCGCTGCGTTGGTAAAAGTAATATTCAAAATAGCGCTCCATCGCACTGGGTTGCAAAATATCCTGTCCTGCGAAATCACGGAACACCCGCGCTGCCTGCTGTTGACCCACATCAATATCAGGCAGTAGCTTGGCCAGATTATCCGGTTCTTGCAGGTTCAGCACCCACACCTTGCCCTTGCCCTCTTTTTCACCGTGCCGGTTGCAACGCCCGGCGGCTTGGGCAATACTGTCCAATCCACCCAAGGCGCGAATCACATAAGCCATCGAAATATCGACACCGGCTTCGATTAATTGGGTGCTGACACAGAGTACCGGCAACTTTGCTTGCAGCCGCTGTTTCATTCGAGCAAACAAATCCTTGCGGTGCGTGGCACATTGATTGGTACTCAGATGAAACAAGACTTCAGACGGCACATCATGTTGCTGGCAATATTGATAAAGCTGCTGCGCCCATTTTTTGGTGTTGACAATAAACAAGCAGCTTGAGGCCGTCTGAAACTGTTCCAATAAAAATTCGCCCGCTTCATCCACCGGCCAACCGCCTACTTTTTCATTGAAGCAGACTTCCACCCGCGACAAATCATCAAACAACCGGGCGATATCTGCGTTTTTGCCCATGATTTCCGCATTGTCCGCCAACTTTAACAAACCGTTTGCGCATACTTTGTTTTGGTCGTCTTGCGGAAATTTTTCCAAGCCGGATTCGTCCAATAAAGGTTGAGTGGCTGTGCACAACACTGCACTGCTGTTACCGAATTGGGTGAGCCAGTTGAGCGTATTGCAAAACAGATGCACGCATTTCACCGGCAAAGTCTGGATTTCGTCAAAAATCAATACGCTATTGGTCATCGGATGAATGTGCCGCGCACCTCGCGTACCGCCGCCGAACCAAGCATCCAAAAATTGCACCATGGTGGTGAAGACTATCGGTTTATCCCAATTCTCTGATAGTAGTTTGTTTTGCCAACTTTGCTTTTCCGGATCAAGGTTGGAATGGTGCTCCAGCACCCATTCCTCGCCCAGTATCTCGCGAACCGCATGGGCATTTTGATCAATGATTGAAGTATAGGGAATGATGTAAATGATGCGGTCTAAATCATGCTGCTTGGCATGATGCAAGGCATAACGCAAACTGGCGAGCGTTTTGCCGCCGCCTGTGGGTACGGTGAGGGTATAAATGCCTTGTGGGTCGCTTGCCCTATCCAGACAAACTTTAGAAATTCGTTGGCGGATTTCATCAATCGGATAACGAGCCTCAAACGCCGCCAGTTTGCTTTCCAGCTTGTCGATGGCCTGCTGCCAATCCGGTTTTTCTGATAATCGACGTAGTGATTTGTGGTGTTCATATTCAAAATCGGCGCTGTTAATGCGGTCGGCATCAATCAGGCAGCTGAATAAAAAACGGGTAAAACAGCCCAGGTAAAACTCTGTGACTGTATGGCTTTGATTTTCAGATTTCAAAATGGCTTTTAGCGGAGCGAGCATTTGCTGCAACAAGGCTTTATCCGCCAATTTATTTGCTTGTTGCGCCACCGCCAAATCGGCATTTTGCTCGCATTCGCTCAAATGGGTTAAAGCATCATCCTTGTCAAACCGCTTTTGCCAAACCACATTGCCTTCGTCATCCAAACAATCAATCAAGCCCGCGCCATGATGCGAAGCAATGCACAGCCCCAATACCTGCCCGCACAATTCCCCTTGCCCTTGCGCACCGAATTTTCTCAACGCACGATAAACCCATTGCGCTCCTGCTGTGGAATGATCCACCTTGCTGCCGTTCGGCGTGCTTTCTTCATCATCCAAATCGGGATTATGCAAACCCGTTGCGTCATGAATGTATTTTTGAAACTTCAGCGAGTATTTACCGAAGTCATGCATCAACCCCAGCAACTCACCCGCTAAATCCAAATTCAGTTTGGCCGCCAGCATCTTAGCGATTGCAGCGGTTTCAAACAGATGGGTAGCAACTGATTGTTTGGCACCATCGGCTTGACGCACATGGGCGATATATTGAGTATTCAATTATAATCCTCCTGGATAAGCCATCTCGCTTTCAGACGGTCTAATTAACCAGCTCCCTTGCCCAAAAGCAAAGGGCGGTAATAATTGGATCACCACAACATAAAGCAGCATGGGGGTTATAAGTTTTACTGTCGCAAATAACATGGGTCACGAAACAACGTAGCAAGCACCATTAATACTAATTTATTCAAATGTTTTACAATAAACAACACCTTCCCTCATCACTTCGCAAACAACAACAGCAAAACGGCTAGCACCTGTGGTGAGATGATGCGCATAAACATCACCAGTGGGTAGACGGTAGCATAGGAAAGGGCGGCGGCACCGCTGTTTTCTTTGATGCCGTTGGCGAATGCCAATGCCGGTGGGTCGGTCATGGAGCCGGCAAGCAGGCCGCTTAAGGTGAGGTAGTTCATTTTGCCGTAGATGCGGGCGATAACCCCAGTAACCATCAACGGAACGAAGGTGATAATGGCGCCATACATCATCCACTCCATGCCGCTACCGCTTAACAGGGTGTCGAGGAAGTGCGCACCGGCTTTTAAGCCGACTACCGATAAAAAGAGGACTATCCCGATTTCACGCAATGCTAGATTGGCACTCGGTGGCATAAACCAGTAGAGTTTGCCTATGCTGCCGATTCGAGCAAGAATAAGCGCAACGACTAACGGGCCACCCGCTAAGCCCAATTTTAAGGCAACTGGGAAACCCGGCAAGGCGATTGGAATCGAGCCAACTAGCACGCCCAACAGAATCCCGATAAATACTGGTAGCATTTGCACTTGCTGTAATTTTTGCTGCGCATTACCGATCACTGCGGTTACGGATTCGATAGCGTCAAGGCGTCCGACCAAGTTCAACACGTCCCCAAATTGCAAACTGGTATTGCTGGTTGGCACTAATTCAATCCCGGCACGGTTTAAGCGTGAAATCACCACTTCATATTTCTGTTTTATCTTCAGATCACGAATTTTTTTACCCAGCGCCTGTTCGTTAGTAACCACCACCCGCACTGAGCGTAATTCGGTGCCACGAGTGGAAAGCGACTCTTTTACAATTTCACCCACCACCAACTGCACTCGATGCAAATCCGGCATATCTCCGACCAAATGCATAATATCGCCCAATTCCACTTGCGTATCCGCATGCGGCACAATCAATTCATCACCGCGTTTTAAACGAGAACACAACACGTTTTTGGCTTCGAATCCCGGAATATCACGAATTTTTAAACCACTGATATTCGGATTGCTCAGTTTCACATTCAAGCTGCTCAGGCTCTCTTTGTCATGCCCCGACTCTTTTTCAAATTGCTGATGTTCCTCGTCAATTTTAATCTTGAAGAACAGACGAATCAGCCAAATTGCCAATAAGATGCCGCAGATCCCGAACGGATAAGCAATCGCATACGCCATCCCCATAGTTTCGGTGATGTTGGTCATGCCCAGCTCTGCCAAAATTTGCTGCCCAGCCCCTAAAGACGGGGTGTTGGTCACGGCCCCAGAGAAAATCCCCAGAATAATCGGCAATTCAACGCCAAATAGCAGGTGCAGCACAATCACCAGCAGCGCACCCAATAGCACAATCATCAACGCAAACAGATTCAGCTTCAGCCCCGACTGCCGCAACGAGGCAAAGAAACCCGGCCCAACTTGAATCCCGATGGTATACACAAACAGGATCAAGCCGAATTCCTGAATAAAATGCAACGTGTGAGATTCCAACGTCAACCCATATTTATAGGTGAAATGTCCGACTAAAATTCCGCCGAACAGCACCCCGCCGATACCGATTCCAATACCTCTGATCTTTAAATGCCCCAACCATAATCCGATCACGGCAACCAAAGCCAGTAGGCTAATCGTGATAGCAATATCACTCATAACATCTCCTATAGATTATTTAGAAAAATTAACTGGTGCTATTATACTCGTGTTGTCTCGCTAAAAGTTTGTTATAGTGCAAACTTTTAAAACAAACTCAATATTTTTTACAGAAAAATTTTAGCTTTTTGTTAAACTTTTTCGCTATTTGAGAATCAAATGCTTACTATATGTTAAATCTGGATTTTTATGAATTTACGACAAGAACTTTTTGACTCGGCGCTCTGGTTAACACAGGCTTTTTTTGGCAGCTTTTTGTTTTTAATCATGCTAGCTGTTTTTTTGATCAAATTCAGCCGTTGGGGCAAGCAATTTTGGCAATTGGCGGCAGATTATATTGATCCTAAAAATAATCTAAAAGCCATTATTCTCTTTATGATCATTGTGCTGCTGTCATTAATGGCAGTGCGCTTGAGTGTATTGTTTTCAAATTGGTACAATACGATGTACACCGCACTGCAAGAAATGAATGTAAATACGTTCTGGAGTTCAATTGTATTGTTTACTGTGTTAGCAAGCATTCATATTGTACTCAGTTTAACCAATTTTTATTTATCACAACGCTTTATTATTCAATGGCGAGTTAAATTAAATCAGCGATTTATTGATCGATGGACAGCAAACCGCACTTATTATAAAACCCAATACAGCTACAATCAGCTCGATAACCCCGATCAACGGATTCAACAAGATATTCAATCTTTCGTCAGCAGCACACTCAGTTTTTCCACCGGATTAATCAGTGCAATTACCTCAATTGTGGCATTCACCTTGATTTTATGGAAACTATCGGGGTCACTTTCCATCTTTAACATCGAGATTCCGCACGGTATGGTGTTTATCTCATTTAGCTACGTATTAATCGCCTCACTGTTCGCTTTTAAAATCGGGCGTCCATTGATTAGCTTAAATTTTTTGAGTGAAAAACTGAATGCAAACTACCGTTATTCACTGATTCGAATCAAGGAATATGCCGAAAGTATTGCATTTTATAAGGGCGAGAAAACTGAGCGCTCTATTTTGCTGAACCAGTTTGATCGGGTGATTGCCAACGTCTGGCAGATTGTGTATCGAACCCTGAAATTCTCTGGTTTCAACTTTGTCGTCAGCCAAACCTCGGTAATTTTTCCGTTTCTGATTCAAGCCGGACGCTTTTTTAGCCAACAAATTTCGTTAGGCGATTTAATGCAAACCGCCAATGTGTTCGGTCAATTGGACAGCGCACTCTCCTTTTTCCGCAATTCGTATGATAATTTCGCCGCATATAAAGCCACGTTGGATCGTCTAACTGGCTTCAACAGCGCCATGCGCAGCGCTGAGCAATTGCCAATGCCGACGATTCACGAACATTCCGATCGATTACAAGTTACTGATTTAACCGTAAAAACGCCGTCACACGCTCCGTTAATTAAACAGTTAAATCTTGATTTAGCATCCAATAGCCGTTTGCTGATTCAAGGCGCTTCCGGTGTCGGCAAAACCACGTTGTTACGAACCTTTGCCGGGTTATGGGCATATGCCGACGGCGAAATCGCGACACCAAGCAATGCGCTATTTCTGTCGCAAAAACCGTATCTACCACAAGGTAGCTTGTTGGATGCCTTATACTACCCAAATCCTGCGCCGCAGAAAGCCGATTATCAACATGAGGAAGCGGTGTTACAGAAAGTCGCATTAGCACATTTAAGCGAAAAACTGACCCGCCATGAGGAGTGGACCCAAATTCTGTCGTTGGGCGAGCAGCAACGCATTGCGTTTGCCCGAGTATTATTGAACAAACCACAAATCATCTTTTTAGATGAAGCCAGCGCCAGTATGGACGAAGGCTTGGAAGACGCGATGTACCGTCTGCTGCTGCAAGAACTGCCAAACAGCACCGTGATCAGCGTCGGCCACCGCTCCACCTTAAAACGTTTCCATACCAGTCTGTTATATATTGAACAAGACGGTAGCTGGCGCTTGGAAAACGCATAAAAGCCACAAAGTGCGGTTTGAACTTGGTTTATACCGCACTTTCTTTTTTTCATTCATTTAAAATTTAACTATCGAGTTTCGCCGATGGCGACTTACTTTTTTTCTTGTACAAAAAAAGTAAGCAAAAAAATACACCCCAGTTGTAGTGCTGATCTTCGCCTTTGCTAATTTCTACGGTCAATTTGTAAACTTGCCTGCTACGCAGGCTTCGGACACGACAAATTGACCTTGAAATCTTCACGCAAACGCTCAGGCACTACAGATGGGGAATTGAAAACCAACCGCACCGCACTTTGATTTTTCTATTTATAATTAAGTCGTTATATCTTGGGCGCATTCAATGCGCCCCTACATTTAGGGCAATACTTCCGTCACAATTAAAATCTTGTATTCTGCGTCGTGTTTTTCGGATTCCCTTGTGAACTGCCTGAGCGGGTGTGAAATTTGTAGGGAAATTTTTTTGTTTGAGCGAAGCGAGTTTGCCCGCGTAGCGGGCGCATTAAAAATTTTCCGTTAAGCAAATTCACACTAAGCGAAGATCAGCAGTTCATTAGGGTGTGCTTTCTTTTGCCTACTTTTCTTTGCACAAGCAAAGAAAAGTATGGTCGTCGCGAGGCGAAATAGCGATAGTGATTAAAAAAGTCGCCATCGGCGAAACCCGATAGTTAAATTTTAAACGAAAAGTGTAAATCAAACCAAACCGCACTTTTCCCCTTGAAATCCCCCCAACCGCTCCCATATCTAATCCTAACCAAATTTTGTTTAACTAAAGAAAAACAGGAAATAACAATGAGCACTAATCAAGAAACTCGTGGTTTTCAATCTGAAGTCAAACAGTTACTGCAACTGATGATTCACTCCCTCTATTCCAATAAAGAAATCTTCCTGCGCGAGCTGATTTCCAACGCCTCCGATGCAGCGGATAAATTGCGCTTCAAAGCCCTGTCCGCTCCCGAATTATACGAAGGCGACGGCGATCTGAAAGTGCGGGTCAGCGCCGACAAAGACAAAGGCACCTTGACCATCAGCGATAACGGTATCGGTATGAACCGTGAACAAATTATCGATCACCTAGGCACCATTGCCAAATCCGGCACCAAAGAATTTCTTAACAGCTTGGGCGGCGATCAAGCCAAAGACAGCAAACTGATCGGACAATTCGGCGTTGGCTTCTACTCTGCGTTTATCGTTGCCGACAAAGTCAGCGTGAAAAGCCGTGCCGCCGGGGAAAGTGCGATTCAGAGCGTGTTGTGGCAGTCTGCCGGCGAAGGCGAATATGACGTTGCCGACATCGAAAAAGCCGAACGTGGCACCGAAATCACTTTGCATTTGCGTGAAGATGAAAAAGAGTTTCTCGACGACTGGCGTTTGCGTCAAATCATCAGTAAATATTCTGATCATATTGATCTACCGGTAGAACTACTGGTCAAAGAGTTCGATGACGAAGGCAAAGAAACCGGCGTTAAATGGGAAAAAATCAACAAAGCACAAGCATTGTGGACCCGCAACAAAGCCGAGATCAGCGATGAAGAGTATCAAGAATTTTATAAGCATCTCAGCCACGATTTCAGCGATCCGCTGCTGTGGGCGCACAATCGAGTCGAAGGCAAACAAGAGTACACCAGCCTGCTGTATCTGCCGACCAAAGCCCCTTGGGATCTATTCAACCGCGAACACAAACACGGCTTGAAACTGTATGTGCAACGGGTATTTATTATGGACGATGCGGAACAATTTATGCCGAACTACCTGCGTTTCGTCAAGGGTTTGATCGATTCCAACGATCTGCCGCTGAACGTGTCGCGTGAACTGTTGCAAGACAACAAAGTCACTGCGGCACTGCGCAAAGCGCTGACCAAACGTGCCTTGGGCATGATTGAAAAATTGGCAAAAGATGAAGATAAACAAAAATACCAAAACTTCTGGCAAGAGTTCGGCTTGGTGTTGAAAGAGGGCTTAGCGGAAGATCACGCCAATCAGCAAGAAGTGGCTAAACTGCTGCGGTTTGCTTCCACTCACAACGACAGCAGCGAGCAAAACGTCTCATTGCAAGACTACGTTGCACGCATGAAAGAGGGGCAGAAGGCGATTTACTACATTACCGCCGACAGCTACATCGCCGCCAAAAACAGCCCGCACTTGGAACTGTTTAATAAAAAAGGCATCGAAGTTTTGCTGCTGTCCGACCGGATTGACGAGTGGGCATTGGGCTATTTCAACGAATTTGACGGCAAACCGCTGCAATCGGTGACGAAGTCCGATTTGGATCTGGGCGATCTGGCGGATAAAGCGCAAGAAGAAGCACAAAAAGAGCAGGATAAAAACTTCGGTTCATTTATCGAGCGGGTGAAAAGCTATCTGGGCGAGCGGGTAAAAGAGGTGCGCTTGACTCACCGCCTGAGCGATACACCGGCGATTGTCTCCACCGATAACGATCAGATGACCACGCAAATGGCGAAATTGTTCGCTGCTGCCGGACAACCGGTACCGGAAGTGAAATATACGTTTGAGTTGAATCCGGAACATCCGCTGGTCAAGAAAACGGCGGATACTGCCGATGAGAATGCCTTTGGCGAATGGGTCGAGCTGCTGTTCGACCAAGCGATGCTGTCCGAACGTGGTGCCTTGGAGAACCCAACAGCGTTTATCAAACGTATCAATAAACTGCTGGCGTAATCTCTTTAAGCCTTAAAGCACAAAGTGCGGTCAAGTCTGATGATTTGACCGCACTTTTTAGTATATGCGCTTGAGCGTCTTAAAAAGAGTCTTAAAAATAGGTATAACGCACCAGATGGAAAAATACCGGTGCGGCAAACAGCACTGAATCAATGCGATCCATAATGCCACCGTGGCCGGAAATCATCGTGCCCCAATCTTTGGCGCCCATGCTGCGTTTGACGGCTGACAGCGACAAACCGCCAAGAAAGCCGCAAATCACTATCACTAACGAAAACAGCGCAGCATAGCCGATACTGAACGGCGTGATCCACCAAAGTGCGGTACCGATCGCCACCGCAATCGCACCGCCACCGAACAAGCCTTCAACCGTTTTACTCGGACTGACATTCGGTGCCAATTTATGTTTGCCGAACAATTTACCGACCACATATTGAAATACATCGCTCAACTGCACCACGATCAACAGATACATCAACAGCAGCAAACCTTGTCCTTGAAACTCTAAGTTCTGCAACAATAACAGTGCCGGCGCATAACTCAAACAGTAAATGGTCAACATCATACCCCACTGGATCTTGGTGGTGCGCTCAAAAAAAGCCTGCGTATCGCCGGATAACGCCTGAATCGCTGGCAGAATCAAAAAGCCATACACCGGCAAGCACATTACAAACAGTCCGTACCACTCAATGCCGATCAGCCAATATTGCAGTGGAATGGCGACATAAAAACAAAACACCAACGCCCAATAATCGGCACGACGGGTTGGGGTTAGGGTGATAAATTCGCGCAGGGCGAAAAACGAGAGCAAACCGTATAACACCAACGTTGCTACTTTACCAAAAATAAAACACAGCACTAAAATCGCCACCATGCCCCACCAGGCATTAATCCGATGGTTCAGGTTATCGATCACATCACCGCTTTTTCTATACGCCAGCCAACGTCCGATGACGGTTGCAATCAGCAATAATGTCAACATCCCGCTCAGCACCCACCAAAATTTGCTCGGAATGCTGTTTATGGCTTCACTTAAAAAATTCAACATCGGCAGCTCCTATTTTGCTGATTGCGACAAAGGTTGTGACAAGGCGATCACCGCTTGCCTAGCTTGATGTAAGAACTCGGCTTTATCCCATTGCGCATCAACCTGTAACGGCTCGCCAAAAGTGACCGAGCAGGTAAACGGCAGCGGTAAAAATGCACCTTTCGGCAAACTGCGGCCCGTGTTATCCAGATAAATCGGCACCAGCTCCACTTGCGGATAACGCTGTCGCAAGTGATACAATCCTGATTTAAACGCTGCCGGCTCGCTTTCGGCAGAGCGAGTGCCTTCCGGGAAAATAATTAATGAATCTCCTTGCTCAAGTGCGGCATATAGCGGCTGCAACGGATCATCGCTGTTGCCTTCGCGATCGATCATCACCACATTCAGTGCTTTTTTGGCGATTAAGCCACGCAATCCGCCTCTATCCCAATAATCTTTTGCCGCAACCGGTCGGATTTTCTGGCGAAATTCCGCATTAAAAGACGACCAAATCGCCAATGTATCCAAATGGCTGGTATGATTGGCAAAATAGATCCGCTGTTGCCCACTCGGCAAGTTATTGCGCCAATGGGGATAAGCACCGATCAACAGTTTGGTTAGCGTAGCAAGTAAGGAGGCAATCATGTTGACCTCGCTTGCATTTCCAATTCACGGGAAATCGCACGTGTCCGCAAAATACAGGTCAGTAATGTACCAACAATCAACAACACCAGCGCCAACCATAACGCATATTGACTGTGCCATAGCTGCCATTCCAGCGCCCCGATTAAACACGCCGCCGTCAGCAACGCCATGCGGTGCGGTTTTGCCATGGGACCACTGAAACGTTGTTCCAATCCTAGCGAACCACCAAGCAGACGGATATAAGCACTCAGCGCCGCTAATAAGGCACCCAACCAACCTAACCATGGCTGCCCGACAGCTACACCGAACGCCAAGATCAACACCGAATCCGCTATACGATCCGGAATTTCATTATACAGCACACCATTGGCCGTTTTTTTGCCGCATTCTACTGCTACCATGCCGTCTAATAAGTTACAGAGTAAGCGCAATTGGATCAAAAGTGCGGTCAGAATCAACCCGACAGCATTGGGCAAAAATGCCAACAATAACCCGCCGAGTAAGGCAAATGCGATACTGAGCAGAGAGATTTGATTCGGGGTTGGTATGCCGCGCTGCGCTAAGTTTTTGGCTAACGCCTGCGCCCAACGACTACTGCGCGTTGCCAGCGGACGGCGATTTTTCTGATTTGCTGTCATATTTTGTCCTTATTGACTTGATAAATGAACTGTTTTGTCAAGTTAGCAGAATTTATGTCATTTTGCCAGACCAAAATTTGCGGTGCGTGTTCGTCTGCTTGTGATAAAAAATAAGCGAGATAAAATGGCAATTCGTCGGTAAAAAACAGCTTGCCTTGCGGTGCGTAAGCACATTCAATTTGTAATGTGTCGGGGCGATGAATAACTGAGCGTAGTTTGACAATGCCGACCCCTTGCGATTTCAACACGGCTTCACGCAGACACCAAGTGCGGTAAAATGCGGCTTCTAAGTGCGGTTGTGCCGCAAACCAGTCCTGTTCTTGTTGCGAAGCATAAAACCGTAATAACCCGTTAAAATTGCGTGTTTTTTGTGGGCTTTCAATATCAATCGCCACCGCCACCGCACTTTCACTTTTTTCCGCAATTGAAATCACCACCGCCACCCAATCTGCCGAATGGCTGATGTTAAAATCAATTTGCGGCGTATCGGCAAAATAGGGACGACCACTTGGGGTGCGTTGAATCTGTTCGAGCAAACTCAACGGCTGCTGAAAGTGTTCCAGCAATTTAGCCAGCAAAAAATGCGCCAAAATACCGCACTTTCGCCGCTGCTGCCGACGGGCATTATTGCTATTAGCAGCGTGCAATAAACTCTTCGGCAGATAGCACTGTAATTCAACCTGTGTTGGCATTTGCGCCAGATTGCCCCAAATTACTGCAGTTTGCATAACGTCTCCGTTCACTTGATCTCAAAATAGGTTTTGATTAGACTATCGGTTAGTCCGCAAAATAACAATGATTATTCGAAAAATGAACGTTGCAAACAACCATGTCCACTCTCCCACCGCCAGTTGGCGCGATTTAATCAAACTCACTTTGCCGATTGCGATGGGATATTACGCTGCCGGAGTTGCCTACGGTATTTTGGGCGTTGGCGCCGGCTTGCCGGTTTGGTTAGTTGTGCTGTTGAGCGTTGTGGTTTATTCCGGTGCAGCGCAGTATGCCGCCATCCCACTGTTTGCCGGCGCCGCCGGTTTTTTACCACTGGTACTCGGCACTTTATTAATCAGCCTGCGTCAACTGTTTTATACTTTGGCACTGCACCCCGATTTACCAAAAAAAGGCTGGCAACGTTGGTATAGCACGGCTTCGATCACCGATGAAAGCTATGCATTAGCCACCACCCAAGAACAACATCAGCGCCAGAATAATATAATTAAAATCAATTTCTTATGTCAATTTTACTGGGTTTCCGCCTCGCTGATCGGCGCCTTATTGGGTGCTGAACTTGCCAATGCCATACCGCACTTGGCGTTTGCCCTACCCTGTCTGTTCATTATTTTAGCATACGAACAATATCGCCAGAACCGTCATATTTTTCCATTGCTGCTCGCATTATTTGCCTTTATAGCATGCAAATTGTTAGCACCCGGTTGGGTGATGCTAGCTGCGATTTTATGCTGTATTTTAGTGATTTTAGTGCGCTACAACTTACAGCTCGGTGAAAAACTGCCTAAGGAAAAAATCGGATGAATACCATCACAATTCTACTGACTGTTGCCGCCATGGCATCGGTGATGTTGCTGTGCCGAGCACTGCCACTGTTTTTGCCACAGCGTTGGCTACAACTCGGCTGGTTGCAAAGTCTGAATCAAAGCTTACCGTTGTGTATTATGCTGATTTTGCTGTTCAGCAGCCTGAATATCCCAACTTCCTTATCCAGTGGCTTTACGACTTTGCTGTATGAGATCGCTGCGTTAGCTGTCGTGCTTGCCAGTTATATTTGGCTGCGTAACACTTTATTGAGCGTGGTACTCGGCGTGGTGAGTGTCAATTTACTGTATTTATTAGGCTAATCCTTAGCCCTTGACCAAGACGGTAAAAATCAGGCATTATACAAATACAATAAATAGAAGGATTGGTGTATGATAAAAAAATTGAAAGACATGACACCTGAATATCAAGCGGCGCTTAAGGAACGAGTTGCTCAAGGTCAGGCAGATATAAAGGCCGGCAGGGTTCATTCGCCGCAAGAAGTGCATGCAGGTATTAAGCAAACCTTAGCCAAACTGGTAGAAAAACATGCAAAACAGGTTGCCTAAGATTGAATATTCTACTGTAGCAACTAAAAATATCTATGAAATTACCGAGTGGATTTACGAATTTACCATGAGCGTAGTATCCGCAGACAACGTTGTCAACGAAATAACCAAAACAATCGATTTACTTGCTTATGCTCCTTTTAATGGGAGTAAAAGGGATAATTGAAGGAACGCGGGAAGTTTATCCTAACGGTTATCGTGTCGTATATGAAGTCACGGATAATTCAATATATATCATTACGATAATGCATCATTCTAAAATCTATCCTTAATCTGATATCAAGTCACACCATAACAAAAAAACCACAACCTGATTAATCAAGCTGTGGCTTTTGTCTTCTATAGCTAAAATCACATATTATCGACAATATCCTGTGCGAATTCGGAACATTTGCGCAACGTTGCACCGTCCATCAAACGCTCGAAATCGTAGGTGACGGTTTTGTTGGAAATGGCTTTTTCCATACCGGATACCACTAAATCTGCCGCTTCCAGCCAGCCCAAGTGGCGTAACATCATTTCACCGCTCAGAATTAAAGAGCCTGGATTGACTTTGTCTTGTCCGGCATATTTCGGTGCAGTGCCGTGCGTGGCTTCGAAAATCGCACATTCATCACCGATGTTAGCGCCTGGAGCGATGCCGATGCCGCCCACTTGTGCCGCCAAAGCGTCGGAAATATAGTCACCGTTGAGGTTCATCGTGGCGATTACGTCATACTCTTTCGGACGCAGCAGAATTTGCTGCAAAAATGCATCGGCAATCACATCATTAACGGTGATTGTTTTACCGCTCTTTGGATTTTTAAACTGCATCCATGGACCACCATCCAGCAATTCTGCACCGAACTCCTGTTGCGCCACCTCATAGCCCCAGCTTTTGAATGCGCCTTCGGTAAATTTCATAATGTTGCCTTTATGCACCAGCGTCACCACCTCACGATCGTTGTCGATCGCATACTGGATCGCAGCACGCACCAAACGTTGCGTACCGGCTTTTGACGTCGGTTTGATACCAATACCGCACTCTTCAGTGAAACGGATTTTAGTCACGCCCATCTGTTTGGTTAGGTAATCAATCACTTTTTCCGCTTCCGGCGTGCCTGCCTGCCATTCAACACCGGCATAAATATCTTCGGAATTTTCACGGAAAATCACCATGTCGGTATATTCCGGGTGTTTTAACGGGCTTGGTGTGCCTTCATAATAACGCACCGGGCGCAAACAGATATATAGATCCAGCAATTGACGCAACGCCACGTTAAGTGAACGAATACCGCCACCGATCGGGGTAGTCAGCGGACCTTTAATGGCGACGCGGTATTCTTTAATCAAATCTAATGTTTCCTGTGGTAACCATTCGTTTTCGCCATACACTTTAGTGGATTTTTCACCGGTATAAACTTCCATCCATTCGATTTTGCGTTTACCGCCATAAGCTTTTTCTACTGCTGCGTCCAACACCAAACGCATCGCTGGTGTAACATCAACGCCAATGCCGTCCCCTTCGATAAACGGAATAATCGGATTATCCGGCACATTCAAGCGCCCTTGGCTATCCAGAGTGATTTTCGTTCCTTGTGTAGGGACCACAACTTTGCTTTGCATATTGACTCCTTTCCGTGATTTACTTGGTGAAATAGTTTGGTGAAATAATTTTTAAAAAGATACTGTATCTTCAACCCAGCGCATAGTATAGTTTTTCTTAAATTATTTCTTTTATTCACATCACATTTTAACAATTTTTTTAATATTTTTTTAACATTATGGCTAAATCTGACACGCCTGACCGCACTTTCACTCGCCGCACTGTGCGAGCAACACAAAAATTGGCTGTTGCCCCGAGAAAACCGACGGCTGCCGTATCACTTGCCGAAACAACAGTCGTTTTATTCAATAAACCGTTTGATGTGCTGACTCAATTCAGCGCAGATCAGCTACGAACGACCTTGAAAGATTATATTCCCATTCGCTCAGTTTATCCGGCTGGACGTTTAGATCGCGACAGTGAAGGACTGCTGTTATTGACCAACAACGGTAAATTACAACATCGCTTAACCGATCCGAAATTTAAACTGGCAAAGACTTATTGGGTGCAGGTGGAGAATATTCCCGATGAAACCGCACTTTTAGCTTTGCGACAAGGGGTGATGTTAAACGACGGTAAAACGTTACCTGCTAAAGTGTGCTTAATTCCCGAACCGACAGGATTATGGGCACGCATTCCACCGATTCGGCAACGGAAAAGCATTCCGACCTGCTGGCTGGAGCTGCAAATCCACGAAGGCCGTAATCGCCAAGTCAGACGCATGACTGCGCATATTGGCTGCCCAACTCTGCGCCTGATTCGAGCAGAAACTGCTGGGTTTGATTTAGATGGCTTAAGCAGCGGTCAATACCGCACTTTGTCAGCGGCTGAACGGGCTCAATTATTTCAAAGGCTTCAGTTAGTCGTAAAATAACAAGGATATTATGTATGCACAAACCCAATATCACCCTAGCTTGCGTGGTGCATTGCCAAGACAAATTTTTGTTTGTTGAAGAGTGGGATAACGGCGTTTTGACACTGAACCAACCTGCCGGGCATTTGGAAAAAGACGAAAGCCTGCTCGCCGGAATGCAGCGTGAATTGTGGGAAGAAACCGGCATTGAACATGCCCAAATAGAACGCCTAGTCAAAATTTACCAGTGGTCAGCGCCACGCAGTAAAACCGATTTTTTACGCTTCACTTTTGCTTTAGAACTGGATGACTGTTGTGCTGTCACGCCTCACGACAGCGATATCACCCGTGCGCTATGGCTGACGCTGGCGCAATTTCAAGACTATATCCGTCAACCTGGACAAGGTGCCAGAAGCCCATTGGTACTTGAAGGCATAGTAGACAAAAAG